>JALYFY010000125.1 GCA_030777385.1 Pseudomonadota bacterium
CTCCTGGCCTATGCCTATTACCGCGCCTCCGGGGAGGCTGCGCTTGCGGCCATCGGCCTTCTGTCCTTTGCGGCCATCGCGCAGGTCGCGCCCGCCTTCATCGGCGGCCTCATCTGGTCGCGCGGCACGGCTCTGGGCGCCTGCGTCGGACTGATCGTGGGCTTTCTCACCTGGGCCTATACGCTCCTGCTCCCGAGCCTCGTCTGGGACGGGGTGTTCTGGTCCGATGTGGTGGTGACCGGTCCCTTCGGGGTCACGGCGCTCAAGCCGACCGCCCTGTTCGGGGTCGATCTGCCCCAGCTGACCCATGGCGTCGTCTGGAGCATGACCCTCAACATCCTGTGCTATGTCGTCTTCTCCCTGTGGCGCCCGGCAACGGCCATGGAGATGATCCAGGCCAATGTGTTCGTGGGTGAAACCACAACCTCTGTCGCGCCGAGCTTTCGCCTGTTCCGCGCCAGCGTGACGGTCGGCGAGCTGCGTGCCACCGTCGCCCGCTATCTCGGCGAGGAGCGCACCACGCGCTCCTTCGAGGGCTTCACCCATAGCCGCGGCCAGAACCTGGAGCTGCGCGCCGAGGCCGATGTCCACCTCCTGCGCTATGCGGAGCACCTGTTGGCCTCGGCCATCGGCACCGCATCCTCGCGTCTCGCCCTGTCGCTGCTGCTGCGTCGGCGTACGGTCTCGACGGAAGCGGCCCTCAAGCTGCTCGACGACGCCTCGGCCGCCATCCAGCACAGCCGCGACCTTCTCCAGCATGCGCTGAACTACGCCAAGCAGGGCATCACCGTGCTCGACCGCGACCTGCGGCTTCTGGCCTGGAACCAGGCCTTCATCGATCTCTACGACATGCCGCCCAACTTCGTGCATGTGGGCATCGGCATGGACCGCATCATCCACTACAACGCCTCTCGCGGCTCCTACGGGCCCGGCAAGCTGGAGGATCTGATCGCCGCCCGCATCCACTCGTTCCAGCACGACGTGGAGCCGGTGCGCCTCAAGCTCTATCCCTCAGGCAAGGTCATCGAGATCCGCTCGAACCCGCTTCCCGACGGCGGACACGTCACCACCTATACGGACGTGACGGAGACCGTTTTGGCGGAAGAGGAGAGCCGCCGCGCCAACGAGACCCTGGAGCAGCGCGTGCGCGAGCGGACCGAGGAATTGACGCGCCTCAACGAGGCGCTCCGAAGCGCCAAGGCCGAGGCCGACGAGGCCAACATCTCCAAGACGCGCTTTCTGGCCGCCGCGTCGCACGACATTCTGCAGCCCCTCAATGCGGCCCGCCTCTATGCCACCTCCCTCGTGGAGCGGGACCGCGAGGCGGGTGACGTGACGCTGGCCGAGAACATCGATGCGTCCCTCGATGCGGTTGAGGAGATCCTCACCGCCATCCTCGACATCTCGCGCCTCGATACGGGCGCCATGAAGCCGCAATGGTCGAGTTTCCGCATCGACGAGATGTTCCGCCAGCTTCAGCGCGAGTTCGAACCCGTGGCCGGGAACAAGGGCCTCAAGCTCACGTTCGTGCCCTCCTCCCTGACAGTGCGCTCCGACCGTCGACTCATGCGCCGCCTGCTGCAGAACCTGATCTCCAACGCGATCAAGTACACGCCGTCCGGGCGCGTGGTCGTGGGGGCGCGTCGGCGCGGCACCCATCTCCTCCTGGAGGTCTGGGATACGGGCCTTGGCATTCCGCCCTCGAAGCAGCGCATCGTGTTCCGGGAGTTCCAGCGTTTGGACCAGGGCATGAAGGCCGCCCGCGGCCTTGGTCTCGGCCTTTCCATCGTGGAACGCATCGGTCGCGTGCTCAAGCATACGATCAGCCTGAACTCCGAGGCCGGTCGCGGCTCCGTGTTCCGCGTGGAGGTGCCGGTGGTGGCGGCCCTGCCGGCAACAGCCGCCACCCCCGAGCCGCCCAAGGCACCCGCAACCGTGCTCTCCGGCCTGCGGGTTCTCGTCATCGACAACGAACCCGCAATCCTGGAGGGCATGCGCCTGCTGCTGTCCGGCTGGGGCTGCGAGGTCTGGACCGCTTCCGACCTGGACACTGCGCACCAAGCCCTCAGGACCCATAAGGCGCTCCCCGAGGTCATCATCGCCGACTATCACCTGGACGACACCGACGGCCTCGAACTGATCAAGGCTCTGCGCTGGAAGACCCAGGTCGACACGCCTGCGGTTCTCGTAACGGCTGATCGAACGCCGGCCGTGCGCGATGCCGCCGCCGCGATGAACATCCATGTGCTCAACAAGCCGTTGAAGCCGGCGGCGTTCCGGGCACTTCTGACGCAGTGGCGCGCAACGAAGGTGGCGGCGGAGTAGGACGCGGCCCCAATCCCGCCCGTTTCGTCTCGCCGGTTTCGTAAGGATGTTACTGTGTTAAGAGAGGCTGTTCGATTCGATCTGCGGCAGCTACCATGTCCTCTCCTACAGCCATCATCGTCGGTGCTTCTTCGGGAATCGGGGAAGCCCTCGCCCGTTCGCTTGCAAGAAGCGGATGGCGGGTGGGTTTGGCAGCCCGCCGTCTCGACAGGCTCGAAAGCCTGGCGGCGGAACTCGGCAGCAGCGCTAAGGTACAGAAGATCGACCTGAGGCAGGCGGACGAGGCACGCTTGGCGCTCGCCTCGCTGATCGACGATCTTGGAACTGTCGATCTCATCATTCTGAGTTCCGGCGTCGGCGAGCCGAACCCTCACATGAACTGGGCCTCCGAAAAGGAGACCATAGAGGTTAATGCTCTCGGGTTCGCCGCCATGGCACAGGTGGCCATGAAGCACTTTTTGGATCGAGGACAAGGACATCTTGTCGGCATCTCGTCCGTCGCAAAGCTGCGCGGCCATGGTGATGCGCCATCCTATGCCGCCACAAAGGCATTCGTTTCGACATATCTGGATGGGCTACGGGACCTCGCGAAAAGGCAAGGCACGCGTAAGGTGGCAGTCACCGAGGCCTGTCCGGGCTTCGTAGCCACTGCCATGATGAAAGCCCCATCCGCCTTCTGGGTGTCGTCGCCGGAGGCTGCCGCAGAAAGCATTCTGCGGGCCGTGCGCCGCCGCGCCAAGCATGCCTACATCACGCCCCGTTGGGGGTTGATCGGTCTCCTGCTGCGGCTGATGCCTCGTCCTGGATGACCCGCTGATCACTCCGCCAATGCGTGGTCGACTGCCGCCACCGCATGGATCGTGGTTGTGTCGAACAGCGGCACGGCGCTGTCCTCCTCTTTCACCAGCAGCATGATCTCGGTGCAGCCGAGGATGATGCCTTGGGCGCCACGATCGATCAGGCGCGCGATGATCTCGCGATAGGCCTGCCGCGACTCCGGCCTGATCTGTCCGAGCACAAGTTCCTTGTAGATGATCTCGTGCACCACGCGGCGGTCGTCTTCCTCCGGCACGATCACGTCGAGGCCGTGGTTCTGCTGCAGGCGGCCCTTGTAAAAATCCTGCTCCATGGTGAAGGCCGTGCCGAGGAGGCCGATGCGCTGCAAGCCTGCGGCCTTGATCTTTTCGGCCGTGGGATCGGCGATGTGAAGCAGCGGGAGGCTGACGGCCGATGAGACCGCGTCCGCCAAGCGGTGCATGGTGTTGGTGCAAATGACGAGCAAGTCTGCGCCGCCGCGCTCCAGCCGGATGGCTGCCTGCTTCATCGCCTCCGCGAGCTTGTCCCATTCACCTTGGTGCTGGAGATGCTTGATCGCGTCGAAATCGAACGACCACATCAGGCATTGCGCGGAATGCACGCCCCCGAGCCGCCGGTTCGTCTCCTGGTTGATGACGCGGTAGTACTCGGCCGAGCTTTCCCAGCTCATGCCGCCGATGAGTCCGATAGTCTTCATGATAGGCCTTAAAGATTTGGCGTGTAGGGCGCGCGGCCGCTCGCCAGCGCATCGTCGAGAAGGTCGAGCCTGTCCTGGCCCCAGAATACTTCCCCGTCAAGCACATAGGCCGGAGAACCGAACACGTCGCCTGCCACCGCATTCTCGAGGTTGAGCGCATAAATCGCCTCGGTGGTGCTGCCGGTGGCCACATCCATCAGGGTGGATGAATCGAGGCCGGCCTGCTCCGCCAGCTCGATAAGCACAAGCGGATCGCCCAGATTGCGCTCCTCCTCCCACACGGCCGCGTAGGCCCGGCGCAGGAAGGCATCCGGGCTCTTGCCGGAAGCGTTGATGGCGATGATGAAGCGGTCGGCCAGGTTCACGTCGAAGGGCCAGTGCTTCGGGGTGATGTTGAAGGACAGGCCCCGCTTCTCGCGCCAGCGCTGGAGCTCAAGAATCCGGTAGCGCTGGCGGGCCGGATGGCGCTGGGCGAGCGGCTGGCCGCCGGTTTCCGCAAAGACCCGGCCCAGGAACACCGGCTTGTAATTGACCTCGACCCCATGCCTTTGAACGATGTCCATGAAAGGCGCATGGCCGATATAGGCCCAGGGGCTCACAAGGGAGAAGTAGTAGTCGATGATGCGGGGCATGGGCTGAGCTTCGCTCCTGTGGCGGGCAGCAGGAGACTACAGCACCGCGCCGCAGCATCAAGCCGCCTGTTTCAAGGTTTTCTCGGAGTTCAGGAAAGCCAGGACCTCGGGTGAGGCCGCCGGCGGCTCCAGCGTTATGCCTATCTCGGCGAGCAGACGCTCCATCGGATCAAAGCTCTTCCCCTTACGGTCATAGAGACCGGCCCTCACAAGCGCGATGGCGTTGAGAACGGGGCTGCCGTCCCGGCCCTTCGACACCAGCCGGTGCTCCATCACGACATGTTCTTCCGACCAGGTGACGAGACGGGTTTCCAAGGTGAAGGGCTGAAACAGCCTCAGCTCACGCCGGAACCGAATCTGCCCCGCCCCCACGACCGGAATCCAGCCGTTCTTGAGAATCGCGCGCCACAGGCTTGAGCGGATCATGATGTCGACCCGTCCAAGATCCATGAGCGTCCAATAACGCCCGTTGTTCATGTGGAGGGACGTGTCGAGATCGTGCGGCCAGACCCGGAAGGACAGGCGTGAAACATCCCGCGTCGGATCGAGCTTCGGCCGAAGGAAGGCGGAGACGATCAGGTGGAGGACGCGCAGCCAGAGATTCATGATATGCCTATGCCGGTATGCCGCTGGAACAGGATGAGGTCGAGCGACGGCGCATCAAGCCCGAAGCCCGTGAGCAGGCAGTGAACCTGTCCTCGATGGTGCGTCTGATGGTTGAAGAAATGAACGAGCGCCGGCGCCAGGGGCTGCTCGATCTCAACCGGATTGACGATCGTCCAATAACGGATGCTGCCTGCAAGATCCGCCTCGGAGAGGTTGCCCATATAGGCCGCGATCCGCTCATCCTCTGCCTGCCGCGCGGTGCGAAGCTCGTCGAAGTTCTCGAACAGGATGGCGTCGAGCCGGTTCGGCGCTTCGCCCTCTCCGGTGAAGCGCCTCATCCAGATGCGGTCGGCGACGAGAAGGTGGTTCAGGGTGCCGTGAACCGACTTGAAGAACGCTCCGCGATCGGCGCGATAATCCGCATCGGGCAAGAGCGCTGCCACCTCGTAGACGCGCTCATTGCACCATCTGTTGTAGGCCGCCATTATGGCGAAGTGCGGTTTCATGGAAAGGCTCCTTTACCCTCTCCCCCTTGCGGGAGAGGGGAAGTCCTAAGACGAACTCTGCCCCTCTCCCGACCCTTGTTGACACAAGGGTCACCCTCTCCCGCAGAGGGGAGAGGGTAAAGACTACGCCGCCTTCTTGGCTGCGGCCCGCCCGTAGAAGGTCTCGCCGGAGGACGCCATGTCGACCAGGAGCTTCGGAGGCGCGAAGCGGTCGCCATGCTTGGCCTGCAGCGATCCGCACAATTCCACGAAGGCTTTCGCGCCCATGAAGTCGATGTAGGAGAGTGCGCCGCCCGTATAGGGCGCAAAGCCGAAGCCGAGGATGGACCCCACATCGGCCTCGCGCGGATCGGTGATGACGCCCTCCTCGACCGTGCGTGCCGCTTCCAGGGCTTGCGTGACGAGCAGGCGTGATTTCAGCTCGTCCATGCTGATGAGTTCGGCAGCGGCCGGATTCACCTGCATCTCCTTCAGGCCTGGCCAGAGGCGCTTGGGCGCGCCTTCCGGATAATCGTAGAAACCCTTCCGGTTCTTGCGGCCGAAGCGTCCTTCCTTCTCCACCAGCGTGGTGAGCAGGTCTTCCTGCTCGGGAATGATCGCAGCATCCCCCAGCTGCGCCTTAGTGGCGCGCAGGATCTTGAGGCCTAGATCGACGCCGACCTCATCGTTGAGCGACAAGGGACCGACGGGCATGCCGGCCTGCTTGCCGGCCTGCTCGATCATCGTGGCCGGTACGCCCTCAGAGAGCATGAGATGGCCTTCGAGGATGTAGGCCAGCACGCAGCGGTTGGCGAAGAAGCCGCGGGAGTCGTTCACGACAATCGGCGTCTTCTTGATCAGGCGCACATAGTCGAGCGCGGTGGCAAGCGCCTTGTCGCCCGTCTCCTTGCCCATGATGATCTCCACCAGCATCATCTTCTCGACCGGTGAGAAGAAGTGGATGCCGATGAACTGGCCGGCGTTCTTCGATTGCTGCGCGAGGCCTGAGATCGGCAGGGTCGAGGTGTTGGAGGCGAAGATGCAGTCGGGGCGGATCGCCGCCTCCACTTGTCGGATCACCTCGGCCTTCACCTTGGGATCTTCGAACACCGCCTCGATGACGAGGTCGCAATCCTTGAGATCGTTGTAGTCGGCCGACGCGGTGATGCGGGCAAGCAGCGCATCGCGGTCCGCCGTCTTGGCGCGGCCCTTCATGACCTGATCGGACATGAGCTTGTGCGAATGGGCCTTGCCCTTCTCGGCTGCTTCCACATCGCGGTCGATGAGCACGACCTCGAGGCCGGCATTGGCGGTCACGTAGGCGACGCTCGCGCCCATGAAGCCTGCACCGATCACGCCCACCTTCTTGAGGCTTGTCGCCGGCGCGTCCTTGGGACGGCGCGCGCCCTTGTTGAGATCCTGCATGGAGATGAAGAGCGTGCGGATCATCGCCGCCGCCTCCTTCGAGCGCAGGATCTTGGCGAACCAGCGCGATTCCACCTTCAGCGCCAGATCCATCGGCA
>JALYFY010000126.1 GCA_030777385.1 Pseudomonadota bacterium
GCCGTACTGGAGGCCGCCCTTGGTCCAGAGCGCATTTTGGCCGCGCTTGATCTTCAGCCTGGAGCCTTCGCCCACGTTCTTCTCAAAGGACTCCCCGTAGTTGCCCACGTGCTTGATCACGCGAACAGCCCAGTCGTTCGTCAGGCCGACGGCCTCACCGAACTTGCCCTCGGTGCCGAGCAGGCGCTTGATCTCCGGGTTTTCGGAGGTCTTCATCTGGTCGACATTGGCCTTCGTGACGCCAAGCTCCTCAGCGTTCAGCATGGCGTTATGGGTCCAGCGGACGATGTCGCCCCACTGGTTGTCGCCGTGGCGGACTGCCGGGCCAAGCGGCTCCTTGGAGATGATTTCGGGGAGAACGATATGGTCGTCCGGAGCCGAAGCGCGCAGGCGCTCGGCGTAGAGGCCCGAGGCGTCCGTCGTGAAGGCGTCGCAGCGGCCGGCATCGTAGGCCTTGAACGTCTCGTCCGAGGTCGCGAAAGCCACCACTTCGTACTTCATGTTGTTGGCACGGAAGTAGTCGGCGAGGTTCAGCTCGGTCGTGGTGCCCTGCTGGGTGCAGATCGAGGCGCCGTTCAGCTCCTTGGCAGAGGCGACACCAAGCTTCTTGCGGACCATGAAGCCCTGGCCGTCGAAGTAGTTGATGGCCGGGAAGTCGAGACCAAGCTGCGTATCGCGCGACATGGTCTTGGTCGAGTTGCGGGACAGGACATCCACTTCGCCCGACTGGAGAGCGGTAAACCGGTCTTTGGCGGCGAGCGGGATGTAGCGGACCTTGGTCGGGTCGTCGAAGATGGCCGCTGCGATGGCACGGCACAGATCGACGTCGAGGCCGGTCCAATTGCCCTGGGCGTCAGGCTGGCCGAAGCCGGCGAGGCCGGTGTTCGAGCCGCAGGTCAGGAAGCCCTTCTGCTTGACGCTGTTGAGCGTCGCCTGGGCCGAGGCGGCCGTTGCGAAGAGGCTGGCCGTCAGACCGAAGGCAATCGTTACGAGAGCCTTTTTCATGCTGGTTGTTCTCCCAATAGTTCTACTTGGCTCGGCAGATTTTGACATCATCCCCCAACCGAGCCCGGATTAGACCGTTCCGCGCCGCCTCGGTCGAGACGGCATCGGGATCCATCACATTCCATGATTGATCACTGGTCAAGTCTTGATGGAAGGCATTTCGTGCCTGACTTGACGCCAGAGGCTGCCCGGTTTCAGATCGTAGCCCCTCAGCAAGCCCTTGTAGCGATGTCAAAACTCCCCCCAAAGCCAACAAAAGTCTCAGAACGCACCCGTCTCGTTCATGCCGGCCGGGAGCCCTTCGAGCAGCACGGATTCGTGAATACGCCCATCTATCGCGGCTCCACGGTTCTCTACCCGACCACCGACGATCTGCTGAACAGGCGGGGGCGGTATTCCTATGGAACGAAAGGAACTCCTACCACCAATGCCCTTGAAACCGCCTGGACCGAACTGGCCGGAGCAGCCGGTACGGTGCTCGCTCCGTCAGGGCTTGCGGCCGTCACGGTTGCCCTCATGTCCTGCCTCAAGGCCGGCGACCACCTCCTGATGACGGATTCGGTCTACTTGCCGACACGGCATTTCTGCAACGGGATGCTCAAGAAATTTGGTGTGGAAACAACCTACTACGACCCGCTCATCGGAGCTGGAATCGAGGCGCTGATGCGCCCGAACACCACGGCCGTCTTCACGGAAGCGCCGGGTTCTCAATCCTTCGAGATGCAGGATATCCCCGCCATCGCCGAGGTGGCGCACCGGCATGGGGCGGTTGTTCTCATGGACAATACCTGGGCGACTCCCCTGCTCTTCCCGCCCCACGAACGCGGCGTGGACATCGCCATCGAGGCCGGCACGAAGTATCTCAGCGGCGGGTCGGATCTGCTTCTCGGCATGGTCTCGGCCAATGAGCGCTGCTTCAAGGCGCTTCGGGAGGCCTATGATTCCTTTGCCATGTGCCCAGGGCCGGAGGACGTATTCCTCGGCCTGAGGGGGTTGCGGACCATGGCCCTGCGCCTGCGGGAGCACGAGAGGCAGGCCCTCGACATGGCCCAGTGGTTCGCAAGCCGTCCGGAGGTGGCGCAGGTCCTGCACCCTGCCCTGGAGAGCTACTCCGGCCACGAGATCTGGAAGCGCGACTTCAAGGGCTCTTCCGGATTGTTCTCGATCATCCTGAAGCCCTGCTCCAACAAGGCCTTGGCGGCCATGCTCGATGGACTGGCCCTCTTCGGGATGGGCTATTCCTGGGGCGGGTTCGAAAGCCTCGTCATCCCCTTCGACTGCGCCACCTATCGGACGGCGACCCGTTGGGAACCGGGCGGTCACTCCCTGCGCTTCCACATCGGGCTAGAAGACCTGGACGACCTGAAACGGGATCTCGATGCGGGCTTCGCGCGTCTCAAGGAGACGGATACGAAGGCAGCCTGAGGATAGCCTGAAGGCTTCGGCGGCGCTTTATCCTGCCGAAGCCTCAACTTCGCTGCCGGGCATCACGCCGGACCCAGCTTTCTTCTTCGATTCCTTCGCGATCAGCATAAGATTACGAACATAGATGAAGATCGAGAAGGCCTGCCCCATGATGATGACGATGTCGCTGCGGGCGAATCCATAGACCAGCGTCATCAGCCCGCCCGAGATCGACAGCAGCCAGAATCCGACCGGAATAACGCTTTTCTCCGCCTTTTCGCTAGCAATCCACTGCACGATGAAGCGGGCGCCGAAGACAAACTGCGCCAGCACGCCGAAAGCGGCCCACAGGTCGAATCGGGCAACGACCAGATCGTAGAAGTAAAGTCCTAGATCGTGAGAGAGACGCATCAACATCAGACAATTTCCTGGGCAGTGGGCACACGGCGGCGGCGCCGGATCAACCACCAGACTCCGGCTAAATCAAGGATGCCGACCCAAAGCCGGTCGAACATACCGTAATTGGAGCGTCCCGCATGGCGAGGGCGGTCGACCACGTCCACATGGGCGATCCTGCAACCCTCACGCTTGACGAGAGCAGGCATGAAGCGATGCAGGGCATCGAAGTAAGGCAAGCGCAGATAAATCTCGCGGCGGAAGGCCTTGAGCCCGCAGCCGGTATCCCGCGTCCCATCCCTGAGTATCCGGCCACGGACTCCATTGGCAATGCGAGACTGCCACTTCTTGTAGGTGCCGTCCTTGCGCCCTACCCGCTGCCCGGCAGCCAGGGCTGTCGCCGGATCGTCGAGAGCCGCCACGAGCTGAGGGATGAAGGCGGGATCGTTCTGCCCGTCCCCGTCCAGGGTCACGATGACAGGCCCGCGGGCCGCGAGGACGCCCGTGCGGACTGCAGCGCTCTGGCCGCAGCTCGTTTCATGACGGACCAAGCGCAGCCAGGGTCGGGTCGCGCGGGCGCCCAGAATCTGCTCCACGGTCGCATCCGTCGAGCCATCGTCCACATAGACCACCTCGAAGGGAGACAGCGCGGCGCAGGCCCGCTCGATCTCCTCCACAAGCGGGAGAATGTTGAGCGCCTCATTCTTGACGGGCACCACGACGCTGATGCGCGGGCCAGGGGAAAGGTGGGTCATCCGTCCAGGGCCATTGCTGGCCACCTCTTCAAAATGCGATCCGGGCTTCAGAAGCCGGTGGCATAGGCTGCGATATCGAGCCTTCGCCCGCTGTTGATGTTGAATCCGTGAACGCGCGTCGAGAGAACCGGCTGCTGCCCAAGGCGCTCGTTCTCCGCCCTGAAGTCACCCTCGTGCCGCTTTTCCACGAATACGACCCGGCAGCCGCCCTGGCGCAGGAAACCCGCTGCCTGTGCGCCGGAGTCGACCATCTCGAGCCCGGTTCCAGTCAGAAACACCAGGCTGGGCTCCCGGTAGCCAAGGGTCGCGACGCTTGGATTTTCGCAAGGTAGATTACGCGCCGCCTCGGCCAGCCGGTCAGACAGCTTGAGCGAGCGCAGGTCAAGCTGGGCGAAGCCGAAGACGCCGACGGACAAGCAAGCCGACGCAATGAATCCGGCCCAGAGGCTCGGGACCATCCGGTTTTTGAGGAAGAGCCACCAGGCCCAGAAACCGAGAAGCGACGAGGCTACCAAGGCCGGAAGGGCCCGATAGGGCAACGCGCCGTCAAACGACCAGGCGACGGCCGACAGACCGATGGCGAGGCCCACGGGTATGAACGGAATGAGAGCCGTTGCCGGCTTGGCGGCTGGCCGGTGCGGCCCGACGAAGTGTCGGGAGATCGCCATGACGGTTAGGATTGCCACAGCGGGAAGGAGCGGCAACGTGTAATGCGGCAGCTTCGTCGGTACGATTTCGAACACGATCCAGGACGGCACGATCCAGGCGAGTGCAAAGGCTATCGGCTCCTCGCGGCGGTGGATCCACGCGAACGGCACGGCAATGGCAGCCAAGATCGCCCCCGGCCAAAAGGTGGCGAAGAACGACACCAGATAGAACCCAGGTGGCGCCCAGTGATACTTCTGCGCCGTACCGACCTTCCCCAGCATATCCTGGCCGACGGACGCCGCGAAGAAGGCCCCGCCGCTCTTGATTGCAATGGCGACAAACCAGGGCAGGACGACCGCAAGGGTGAAGGCGATGCCAAGCCAGGGCCTCAAGGTGAGAAGCCAGCGGGCGGAGCGTTCCTTGTAGGACAAAGCAGCAGCCGCAAGGCCGGCGAACATCAGGATCAGGGGGCCCTTGATCAGAACGGCCAGGGCAAAGCCAGTCCAGAAGATCAGCAGCGCCCGGCGTGGCAGAACCCCGGCGCCACGGCTGAGATAGGCTCGGGCCAAGCCTCCCATCACGGCAACCGAGCACGCAGCGAGCATGGCGTCGGTTTTCGCAAGCCGCGCTTCCACCATCAGGATGACGCAGGTGGCCATGAGGCCTGCGGTCAGGAAGGCCCCTCGCCTGCCGAAGAAGGCTAGGGAAGCCCAATAGGTCAGAAGGACTGTGGCCAGGGCGCCTAGAAGGGAGGGAATCCGGTAGAGGGCGACAGTGGTTCGCGCCTCCGGCACGCCCAAGGCTTGACCAATGGCGACGCTGGCGCTCTGCATCCAATAGATGCCGACAGGCTTCTTGTGCCGTGCCTCGTCCTGGAAGCGGATATCGACGAAATCCCCTGTCTCCAGCATCTGCTTGGAGGCCTGCGCATAGCGAGGCTCGTCCCGGTCCATGGGCTGGAGGGACATGAAGCCTGGCAGGAAGCAGACGAGCGAGAGCAGCACGAGCACAGCGCAGAGCCGGGCATGGCTCCGCTCAATCGCGCTCGTCAGATGAGCCACGGAAAGGTGGCGTAAAGACATCCGTTGCTGGGGGACAGAACCGTCCATCAATCACTCCGGAGGCAGGCATGCCTTCGTGCCAGGGGTCCTCCCCGGGCACAGATCCATCAAACCGGCTGATGTCCTCCAATCCCGGTGGGAAGTCAAATCGTCGGAAGGCAGCGGACCGGTTTGAAGGAACACGGACCATTACACCGGCTTTCCTTAAAAGTTCAGGTACGACGCTGGAGGCTTGGCCATGAACAGGTTTGCCATTGGGGCGAGCATGGTCTTCCTGCTTCAGGTTGGCCCGGCGGGCGCTCTTGAGCAGCCGGTGGTCTGGCGGGACGAGGGCACGGGATGCGCCTATCTGCTCACGCCACAGGGTGGCATCTCGCCCAGGCACCGTCGCGATGGAACGTTGGATTGCCCAGACGTGCCGGCGAGCACGGGCGTTGTCGAGGGTGTGGGGCGCGACATCGCAAGAGGTCTCGACGCGCTCCAACGGGAGATCGACCGCCTGCGCGAGCGCTACAACGACCGGCCGTAACTAAGGAGAATAATGGTGCCGACCAACACCCGCATCTATGGCGAGCATGACGAGAAGACCATCAGGCAGCTGGACCGCTGCATGCAGGCTGGCAGCGCCGTGAAGGGCGTGCTCTGTGCCGATGGGCATCTCGGCTATGCCCACCCCATCGGCGGGGTCGTCGCCTATGAGGAACACATCTCGATCAGCGGCGTCGGCTTCGATATTGCCTGCGGAAACATGGCCGTTCGGCTCGACACCCGCTACGAGGATATCGCCGGGAAGGCCGGCCGTATGCTGGCCGATATCGGCAAGGCCGTCAGCTTCGGGATCGGGCAGACGAACGCCGTCACGGTCGATCACGAACTGTTCGATTCGCCCCTGTGGGATGAGGCCGGTGCCCGGGACCTGAAGAAGATGGCCTCCCAGCAACTGGGAACGGTCGGCTCGGGCAATCACTATGTGGACCTATTCGAGGACGAGGAGGGCTTCGTCTGGATCGGGGTTCATTTCGGCTCCCGGGGACTTGGCCACAAGATCACCACCAAGCACCTCGCCCTCGTCGGGGCCAAGGACGGCATGGAGGTCGAGCCTGCCCTCGTCCACCAGGACAGCGAGATTGGGCGAAGCTACATCGCCGGGGTGAAGCTCGGAGGGCTCTATGCCTATGCCGGGCGCGAATGGGTGGTCGAGCGCGTGCGCCGGATCATCGGCGGGCAGGTCACCGATTCCGTTCATAACCATCATAATTTCGTCTGGCGCGAGACCCATGACGGCCGCGACTGCTGGGTGGTTCGCAAGGGCGCGACGCCTGCTTTTCCCGGACAGCGGGGCTTCGTCGGCGGCTCCATGGGCGACAACGCGGTCATCCTTCATGGCGTCGACAGCCCGGAGAGCGCCGACAGCCTCTATTCGACCGTTCACGGCGCGGGTCGCCTCTTCGGGCGCATGGACGCGAAGGGCAAGAAGAACAAGGCGGGCGAATGGGTTCGCCCTCCCCGCTTCACCCGCGAGCAGATGGATGCCTGGCTGCGGGAGAAAGGCATTCTCCTTCGGGGCGGCGACGTGGACGAGAGCCCCATGGTCTACCGCCGCCTTGAGGAGGTGCTGGCCTTCCACAGAAACACGATCCAGATCGAGCACACGCTTCGCCCCTTCGCGGTGGCGATGGCAGGGCCTGGCGAGTTCGACCCTTATAAGGACTGAGCCAGGGGTCACTGACCCCTATCGAAACCAGCCGAAATAGAGACCCCAGAGGCTGGGAGACCTGATGCCGCGCACCCGGCGGGCCGCTTCCTCGGCCCGCATGGATTCGCCGCCATGGCAGGAGCAGAGGACGATATGGGCGTCGTGCTCCGAGATGTCGAAGAACTTGACCGCATCCCCGAACCGGTCGCTTGCAAGCCCCTCGGCCCGCAGCACCGGATCTGCATAAGCTATTGTCAGGGCTGAGTTATCCGCCCGCATGGCAAGCCGCTCCGCCTTGGGCTTCCACTCGATTTCGTCGAGGGTTCTCAGCACGCGGTCGGGATCCCGCTCGAGGAGCTCGATCCAGCGGTCGAGGCGTTCGCGTTTCGACAGAGCAGGGGTTTGCTTCGGGACCTTGACGTCGGCGACGGTACTTAGTTCGGAAAGAGGCCTGTGTTCCATGCTCCCCTCCTTGGCAGAAGAGCGTTTTCGGGCACCCACCAGCTACAAGCTCAACCTTGAGACCCGGCGAAAAGTTCGACGGGGGAGCGGGCTGCAGGCGCGGAAATTTTGGGCAGGACCAAGCGGGGGCCGGATGGAAGATCACCGGCAGGAGACACCGCTTCCTCTGTAGGCCGGCTTCCGTCAGTCAGAGAAATGCCACGCGCCCGCTCGTCACCTTGGAGCGGGCGCGTGGCATCAATAGGTCAGGTGGGTCAGGCGCTGGCGGCGTGATCGTGATCGCTGGCTCTGCTGGTGCCCAGCAGTTCCGCCAGGCGGTTGCGGGCGCGATTGACCCGGCTCTTGATGGTGCCGACCTTCACGCCGAGGGCCTCTGCTGCATCCTCGTACGACATGCCTTCGGCGCCGATGAGGATGATGGCTTCGCGCTGCTCCTGGGGCAGCTTCTCCAGGGCGGTGGAGAGGTCCTGGAGCGCGAGCTTGTCCTCCTGGTCCGGGATCGCGATCATGCTGGCTGCATGGGTCCCGTCCCCGTCCTCGACCTCGCGGCTGGTCTTGCGGTGGGTGGAGTAGAAGCCGTTGCGCAGGATGGTGAAGAGCCAGGCCTGCAGGTTGGTGCCGGCCTCGAAGGTGTCCTGCTTGGTGAGGGCCTTGAGCACAGTGTCCTGCACCAGATCCTCCGCCTGATCGACCTTACCGGTCAGCGAGAGGGCGAAGGCGCGCAGATTCGGGAGCGCATCCATGACGCCGCTGACGAAGGCTTGGTCGACCGGCTCGGTGTGCGCGCGGATGACTTGGGCCACCCGGTCGGCAAGCCTTGCGAGGTCGCGCGGGAGCTTGTCCTCGGCGGGGTCACCGTAGAGGGCACGCAGTTGCTTTCCCAGATGCAGCCGGACGGAAGCGCTCAGCGCTGCCGCCGAGGAAGAGGCATCCGGACGGATCCATTCAGACTGATTTTTGAGATTCTCTGGCATGCCGGAATAATTGGGGCGTGCCGTTCGCATTTAAATATCCGGACGGCATTTCAACCGCGAGATTTTTTAATGGCTACGCCTCTGGATTTTACAGCCGGTATGCCCAAGCAGGAGCGCTGAGCTATATGGTCGGCTCGAGGCGGCAAGGCCATCCGCCGCAACCCATCAGGAGAATCAGGCGTGCCTCACTATCTCGGTATCGATGTCGGAACCTCGGCGGTGAAGGCGATTCTCGTGGACGAGCGGCAAGCGGCAGTGGCGGAGGCCGATATGCCCCTGCAGGTCTCGCGCCCGCAGGATCTCTGGTCGGAGCAGGATCCCGAGGCCTGGTGGCAGGCGGTGCAGCACGCAATCGAACAGCTGCGCACCGAGAACCCGGCAGCGCTCGCCGATGTGCGCGGCATCGGATTGTCGGGGCAGATGCACGGTGCCGTGTTGCTCGATGACGCCGGCCGTCCTCTTCGCCCGGCGATTCTCTGGAACGACGGGCGCTCCTTCCGCGAGGCGCAAGAACTCCGGGAGCAGCATCCCGAACTCTCGCACGCCATGGGCGTGATTCCGATGCCGGGATTCACGGCCCCGAAGCTTCTCTGGCTGGCGCGGCACGAGCCTGAGACGTTCCGGGCCGTTCGAAAGGTGCTGCTGCCGAAGGACTATATCCGCCTGAAGCTCACCGGCTCTGCGGTCACGGAAATGTCCGACGCCGCCGGCACCTGGTGGCTGGACGAGGCGGCGCGGGACTGGTCGGACGAGGCGCTGACTGCCACGGGGCTCACCCGCGATCACATGGGCGATCTCGTCGAAGGCTCGCAGCCCTCCGGCATCGTGCGCGCCGAACTTGCGCAGCAATGGGGCATGCGCGGCGATGTGGTCGTTGCCGGCGGAGGGGGCGACGCGGCGGCAGGTGCCGTGGGTCTCGGGGCCATCGACGACGGCTCGGCCTTCATCTCGCTCGGCACCTCCGGGCAGCTCTTCGTCACCACGCAGGATTTCAGCCCGGCGCCTGAGGCCTTGGTGCACTCCTTCTGCCATGCGATTCCCGGCCGCTGGTTTCAGATGGCTGCCATGCTGAACGGCGCAAGCTGCCTTGCCTGGGCGGCAGGTCTTCTCAAAGCCGACATCGGCGAACTCCTGCGCCAGACGGAGGCAGCCTATCGGGCGCCGTCCAGCCTCATCTTCCTGCCGTATCTGGCCGGCGAGCGCACGCCGCACAACGATCCCTACGCGCGTGGCGTCTTCTTCGGGTTGTCCCCGGAAACCCGGCAGACGGACCTTGTGCAGGCGGTCCTCGAAGGCGTCGCCTTCAGCTTCGCCGATGCGAAGCAATGCCTTGCGCAGGCAGGCACGCAGCTCACCCATGCGGGCATGATCGGCGGGGGATCGCGAAGCACCTTCTGGACCAGAATTTTCGCCAGCGTCCTGGACGTTCCGCTGATGCGCTACGAGGGAAGCGACAAGGGACCGGCTTTCGGAGCGGCACGGCTTGCGCGTCTGGCCAGCACGGGGGAATCGCCCGACGCGGTGTGCACTGCGCCGGCAATCATCGAGACAGTTGAGCCAGACCCAGGTTTGGTGGAGCGTTATGCTCCTCGCGTCGAGGCTTATCGGAGACTCTACAGGTCCTTGAAGCCGGAATTTTCACGGTTATGACGTAGACGCCTACTCCCCCTTGTCGGAAAGGGAGCCATAGGCTCAACACCTCTGAGTAAATCCTCTTCCTCTGCTGACCTTTGGCATGAGGATGACAGCATGGCGCTCACCTCAGCGTCATTCCCGGCCGGAGATGGCGTAGCCATCGCAGGGGAAGGGAATCCATGGCGCTCAGCTTGATCGTGGATCCCCTTCCCGGTCCTGCGGACCGCCGGGGATGACAC
>JALYFY010000127.1 GCA_030777385.1 Pseudomonadota bacterium
CCGTTACCCCGGACAAAGGTGCTAGGACAGTTGCGACCTCGATCCGCACCGACCCGATGGCAAACCCGCCGGCGCCTATTTTTTGATCAGAATCCATTGTGCCTAATGAATAGCCATTTCGCTGGAAGGTGCAAGCCCCTTGCGGGAGATTTGCCTTATTTCCGAGTCACACTTAGAGGAGCGTTTATCAGAGAGAGCTCACCCGAATATGTCAGTCGCCACCCTTATTGTTGCTGCAGGACGTGGATCGAGAGCGGGTGACGGAATCCCAAAGCAGTATCGCCTGCTTCATGGCAAGCCCGTACTAACCCGTACCCTTGAGACATTCCTGGCGCATGGGAGCATTGAGGCAGCGTTGGTGGTCATCCATCACGATGACCAGGAGTTTTATGAGACAAGCCTCAAGGCCTTGCCGGCAGATCTGCGGCCGAAGCTCTTGGCCTGCGTCCACGGCGGGGAGACCAGACAGGATTCGGTGGGGCATGGGCTCGAGGCTTTGGCAACCTCCGCTCCTGACATCGTCCTCGTTCACGATGCGGCCCGTCCCTTTGCGACTATCGACCTCATCGAGCGGGCGGTGGAAGCAGCAGAGCGCTGGAACGCCGCAGTTCCAGGAACCCCGGTCACGGATACGATCAAGGTCATCGGCGAGCACTTGGAAGTGATCTCCACCCCGGACCGGGCCAGCCTTCGGGCCGTGCAGACCCCACAGGCCTTCCGATTCCTGACGCTTCTGGACGCCCACCGCAAGGCAGCGGCTTCGAACCTGAACGCCTTCACGGATGACGGGGCTCTAGCCGAATGGTCCGGTTTGCCGGTTCATGTGTTCGAGGGCGAGCCCGGGAACATCAAGCTCACCCACCCGACTGACTTCCAGGAAGCCGAGCGGCGTCTGAAAGGCCCTTCCATGGCTTACGTAACCCGCCTCGGCACAGGCTTCGATGTTCATGCCTTCGGTAACGGCGATCATGTCTGGCTCGGCGGGATCAAGATTGCGCATGACCGTGGCGTCGTCGCCCATTCGGACGGTGACGTGATTCTGCATGCCTTGACGGACGCCATTCTCGGGGCCTTGGCCGATGGCGATATCGGCACCCACTTTCCGCCAAGCGACCCGCAATGGCGGGGCGCCTCCTCCGACCGCTTCCTGGCCTATGCGGTCGATCTGGTTCGCCAGCGCGGCGGGCTGGTCGACCATCTCGACACCACCCTGCTGTGCGAGAAGCCGCGTCTGGGTCCCCATCGGGAGGCAATGCGCCAGCGGATCGCGGAGATTGCCGGGCTGCGCCTCGATCAGGTATCCCTCAAAGCCACCACGACCGAGAAGCTTGGATTTACGGGCAGAAGCGAGGGCATTGCCGCCCAGGCTGCCGCGACGATCCGCCTGCCGGAGGTCGGCGCATGACGTCTGAGCTGAAAGACCGCGCCGCCGCTCTTCTCGACGCCTACCGCCACAGAGGCCTCAAGATCGCAACGGCTGAGTCCTGCACCGGCGGCCTTGTGGCAGCCCTGCTCACCGAGATCGCCGGCTCCTCGGCCGTAGTCGAGCGGGGTTTCGTCACCTATTCCAACGAGGCCAAGACGGAGCTGATCGGAGTTCCGGCCGATCTGATTGCCGCCCATGGCGCTGTGAGCGAGCCCGTCGCCCGCGCCATGGCCGAAGGGGCGGTAGCTCACTCCTACGCCGATGTGGCAGTCGGTATCACGGGCATTGCCGGCCCTGGCGGCGCGACGGCGACCAAGCCGGTCGGACTCGTCCATTTTGGCCTGGCACGAAAGGGGGCAGCGACCGTGCATCTGGAGCGGCGCTATGGCGATCTCGGGCGGGAGAATGTGCGCCAGCGAGCGGTGGAGGATGCGCTGCTCCTTCTGGAGCAGGCGTTGCGCTGATCAGGCTTGAGCCTTGGAGATCACCCCGTAGATCTCGTCCGCCCTCTCCTCGAAGGCTTCCGTGAACTTGCGGAATGCCTTGTCGAAGACGCTGCCCATCAGGATGCCGAGCGCGAAGCTCTTGAACTCGTAATTGATGTAGAACTCCACGTCGCAGCCGGTGGGCGTTTCGCGGAAGGTCCAGCGGTTTTCGAGATACTTGAACGGTCCGTCCACGTACTCGACCGTGATCTTCAGGCGCGGATGGTCGAGAGTGACTCGGGTGGTGAAGCTCTCCTTGATGGCCTTGTAGCCCACGGCCATGGTGGCCACGAGGGTCTCGATGCCCTCCCCGCTCTGGACCCGGCGCATAACCCGCAGGCTCTCGCACAGGGGCAGGAACTCAGGGTAACGCTCCACATCGGCCACGAGGGCGAACATCTGAGCCGGCGTATGCTTGACGGGACGCGTGGTGCGAAAGGTCGGCATGGCTCAGGCGGCCTCTTTGTTCGATGTGAGCTCCGCTTCCAGAGCCGGGATGTCGGACCGGGAGCGCAGCACATAAACGCGCTGGTCGGGGCGCAGGCGCTCGAGCATGCGGGCGGTTTTGGGTCGCATGCTCCGGGGATAGGACCAGATCCAGCGCATGAAGGACGGGTCGAAGCGCTCCGGGCCGGCAGCACCGAGGTCGGGCCGCCCCCGTCCATAGTTCTTGGCCACCCGCCAGAGCACGCCGGCAAGGCAGCGCCAGCGCGGCAGGTCGAGCCAAACGATGGCGGTTGCCCGGGGCACGCGCAGGTCGAAGGTGCTGGCGTAGTTGCCATCCATCACCCACTCCGGCCGGGCGGCAAGCGCCTTCACACGCTCGCGCCACTCGGGTTTGGTCGGCGTCGTCCAGCCGGGCCCGAAGTACTCTCGGTCGAGGTGGATCAGCGGCAGGTCGAGGCGCCCGGCTATGCGGCTCGCCAGGGTGCTCTTGCCCGCGCCGGGGCTGCCGATGACCAGAATGCGCTGCATCCGTCCGAAATCTCCAGCCGGGGCCTCTAGCCCAGCTTTGTCAGACGAGCCGCCTTCAGCTTGGCAAAGTCATCCCCCGCGTGATGCGAGGAGCGCGTCAGCGGGGTCGAAGAGACCAGGAGGAAACCCTTGGCATAGGCTGTGGTTTCATAGGCCTTGAACTCGTCCGGCGTGACGAAGCGCATCACCTGATGATGCTTCTTCGTGGGCTGGAGGTACTGGCCGATGGTCATGAAATCCACATCCGCCGAGCGCAAGTCGTCCATGAGCTGGAGCACCTCGTTCCGCTCCTCGCCGAGGCCCACCATGATGCCGGACTTGGTGAAGATGGTCGGATCCAGCTCCTTCACCTGCTGCAGCAGGCGGATGGAGTGGAAATAGCGC
>JALYFY010000128.1 GCA_030777385.1 Pseudomonadota bacterium
CGAGCAGCACGCCGCGGGGAATGCGGCCGCCAAGCCGCTGGAACTTCTGCGGATCGCGCAGGAACTCCACGACCTCCTGCAGGTCCTCCTTGGCCTCGTCGATGCCGGCGACATCGTCAAAGGTGACGCGGCCATGGGCTTCGGTGAGGAGCTTCGCCTTCGACTTGCCGAAGCCCATGGCCCGGCCGGCGCCGCTCTGCATCTGCCGCGACAGGAACACCCAGGCGCCGATGAAAAGCGCGATGGGCAGGATGTTCATGAGGACCGCGATGAACCAGGGGGTCGAATCCGACTGCGGACGGGCCGTGATCTGCACGCCCTTCTGCTGCAGCTTCGTGACCAGCATCGGGTCGCTCGGCGCGTAGGTCGTGAAGGTGCGGCCATCCGTATAGGTGCCGCTGATCTCCGGACCGGAGATGACGACGCTGGTGATGCGCCCGGCATCCGCCTCGCTGAGCAGCTGGCTATAGGCGATATCGCTGCCGCCGCCGCGCTGGCCGGGGCTCTGGAAAAGGGTGACGAGCGCCAGCACCAGGAGGAAGATGACGACCCACAGGGCGAAGTTGCGGAAATTTGAATTCATTGGATCAGGTTCTGCCCCAGAGGGAGATGAAGCGTAGGAAAAGGAAGCGGTCTCCCCACGCGGCTAAACTCAATGTAGGCATACCATCCCCTATTGCCAAGAGAAGGCGGCGCGCATGCCGCATCCTCTGGTACCCGGCCTCAAGGGATTTGGCTAACGGCCCCGATGGCGGGGCGGTTCCTGGCGCACCGATACCCTTCCGGATGGGTCCAGGCGGACGAGCGCTCCGGCGACGGTCAAGCGCAGCGGCCCGCCCTGCCCGATCGCCTCCCGCAGACGGCTTGTGCAGGCCTCGAGCCGTTGCAGGCGGCTGTTTTCAAGGCGGAGACCGGCTCGGACCAGAGCCTGCTCCAGGATGCGCAGGGCAATTTCGAAAGGCTCGTTTGCGAGGATGCCTGCATCGAAGGAGAAGCCATCATGCCCAAGACGGGGCTCAGCCCGGTCCAGCGCCTCCTGCGCCTTAAGGTCCAGGGCTTCCTCGGCCTGAGCGGCCCTCTCGGCCAAACGGGCCAGACGCTCGGCGGTCAAACCTTCATGGGCCAGAAGCGGCATGATCCTGCGCCAGCGCACCCGGGCAAAGCGCTCGTCCATGTTGGAGGGATCGCTGACGAAGCCCCAGCCCTCCCGCCGGCACAGATCGAGAAGGGCCTGCTTCGGCAGGTCCAGCAGCGGCCTTGCATGCAGGATGCCGTTCCGGTCCCCTTGCCGGCGCATGCCCGCAAGGCCGGAAAGGCCGGATCCGCGCGAGAGGCGCATCATCACCGTCTCGGCCTGATCGTCCAGGGTATGGGCGGTGACCAGATGCGAGGCGCCCTTCTCGTGGGCATAGTGGACAAGGAGACGGTAGCGGGCCTCCCGCGCGGCCTCCTGCACACCGGCCTGGGGCTTCTCCCCTGTCCAGACGAGAGTTTGGTGGGAGAGGCCCAATCCGGCTGCGTGCTCAGCCACGTAAGCCGCCTCTTCGGCGGCCTCGGGCCGCAGGCCATGATCGACCGTGACAACCAGAACAGGGGGATGGGCGCCGGCCCCGCGCCAGCGGGCGAGCAGGTGCATCAGGGCCATCGAGTCCGGTCCGCCCGAGACGGCGGCGACGATGCCGATGGCTGGGCCTAGAGAACCGAAGAGGCGCCCCAGCCCTTCATCCGAGAGCAGATCGTCGGGGGGCGGAGGCGCGGGCATGCCCAAGAGCTTGTGAACAAACTTACGAGTTCAGGCGATCAGCTGCACTTGATACGCTTCTGCTCGCGCTCGGAGGTCTGGCGCACGGCAGACGAGGCCTGGGGATATTTGCGGTCGAGCTCAGAGAAGACCGCGCAGGCCCGGTCCTTCGCGCCCAATCCATTGAGGGAGATGCCGAGCCGCAACAAAGCGTCGGGGGCCTTGGCGGCGTCGGGATGCTCGGCCGACACGTTCAGGAAATGCTCTGCGGCTTCCCGGTAGCGGCTGCGCTGAAGGTAGGTCTCGCCCAGCCAGAAGGTCGCCTCGGGCACCAGCTTGTCGCGGGGATTGGACTGGAGGAAGCGGCGAAAGCCCATCTCGGCCTGGTCGTACTGCTTCTGGCTGAACGACGCATAGGCCGCATCGAAATCGGAGCGCGGGTTGCCGATGCTCGTTGCCGCCACGCTCGGGCCAGGGCGCTCGGCAATGGCTCCCTGCGGAATGCCTCCCTGAGGGAGGGCTGCGGTGCGGTCGTTCGGGTTGACGTCGAGGGGCTCCCCGTCGATCCCGTCCTGCTCATCCTGCTCGATGAGGTCTCCGATGCCGGCCATCTGCCCGCCGGGCAGCGGCATGGGACGGCCAGCCTCGGCCAGAGGCGCCGAGGGGGGCGTGCTGCCGAGGGGTCGGGGTGCGCCGGGCGCATCGGGCGCCTCCGACGGATCGAACAGATCGCTGCGGCGCTGCGGCTGGGCGGGCGGCTGCGTCGAGGGTGCGGTTTGGGGCTGGGCCGGGCGCGCGGGGGTTGTGGTGGACGGCGCGGGCTTGGCGGAGCCGCCGCGGCCCTCCTGGAAGCGGAACTCCACGTCCTCCTGGAACTTGCGAAGCTGCTCCTTCAGCTGCCGGTTTTCGTACTGGAGCTGCTCCATCTGCCCGGAGATCTGCCGGAACTGGCTCTCGAGCCGGTTCAGTCGCACGATCGCGTCAGATGCATCCTGCGCAACCGCAGGGGCGGCCAGGGTCATGACAAAGGCGAACAGGACAATCAGACGTCGAAACATGCTGGATACCGTGGGGGTCTGGGGAGGAAGGTGCCGATAACACAAAAGCGCCGCCACGGCGATAATGTGGCGGCGCTTTCCGGCTTCACGATGGGTTGAACCCGTTCAGGACACTTACGAGCTGGCGCCGTTGCCGAGCACCGTGACGGCGCGGCGGTTCTGCGACCAGCAGGAGATGTCGTTGCAGACGGCCACCGGACGTTCCTTGCCGTAGGACACGGTGCGGAAGCGCGAAGCCGGGATGCCCCGCGACACGAGGTAGTCGCGCACGTTCTGGGCGCGGCGGGCCGAGAGCGAGAAGTTGTACTCGCGGGTGCCGCGCTCGTCCGCATGGCCTTCCAGGAGGAAGGTGTATTGCGGATAACGCTGCAGCCACTGCGCCTGCTTGTCGAGGGTGGCGGCTGCAGTTGCGGTCAGGTCCGTCGAATCGGTTTCGAAGAACACGCGGTCGCCCACATTGACCACGAAGTCCTGGGCGCTGCCGGGGGTGGCGGCACCGCCGGCTCCGAAGCCGCCAGCGGCTCCATCGGCCATGTTATCTTTGTTGGACGAACACGCCGCCGCCCCGAGGGCGAGGACGAGAGCGGCGGCGAATTTGACGGCGCGCAGCGTCATCATTGGCAATACTCCTTACACATACGTTTGCCGAACGTTGTGTCTTTCATATCGGGGGGATGGTTAAGGGAGAGTTCCGTCAACCGGGAGGAGAGATGCGGGATTAAGGTGAATTATGGCCAAGTTGTGGAACCTGGTCTTAGGGTTAATGGACGGTAAATACATCCAGGAGCCTCCAGCCGCCCTTTTCGCCCCCGAAAGAGGTGCCAACCTAGGCTGCTGCCGAATGCCGGTTTGAAGCGTTGAAAGGTCATGAATATCGTGACGACCCCGCCCGGAACCCTCGGTCAGCCCTATCGCAAAGCCCTGGACGATCTGCGTCTTGAGCGGGCCTTTGCGCGCATTGCCGACAGCGACCTGCGCCATGGCAACGCGGTGGCTCTGCTCCGGGACTCACGGGAAAACTATCCGGCCTGGCTCGAAGCGATCCGCTCGGCGAAGGCCGTGATCCACTTCGAGAACTTCATCGTCGCCGACGACGAGACCGGGCGGCAATTCGCCGAAGCCCTGATGGAGCGGGCCCGCGCAGGCGTGCGGGTGCGGGTTCTCTACGACTGGCTCGGCTCCTCCACCCGGGCGCTGCCCCGCTACTGGAAGCGCATGCGCGAGGCAGGCGTCCAGGCCCATGTGTTCAACCCGCCCCGGCTGACGGACCCGTTCTGGGTTCGCCGCGACCACCGCAAGCTGATCACCGTCGACGGGCGCATCGGCTTCGTCTCAGGCTTGTGCATCTCCGACAACTGGGTGGGCAAGAACGGCCATGAGCCGTGGCGGGACACGGGCCTGTCCGTGGAAGGGCCCCTGGTGGCCGATCTCGATGCGGCTTTTGCCGAGAGCTGGACCCTTGCCGGCCAGCGGGCGATCCCGAAATCCGAGCTGCCCCATGCCGACCTGATCCCACAGGCCGGATCGGTCGCGGCGCGGGTGATCAGCGGCGAGCCGGGGATGTTCCGCACATACCGGGTCGACCAGTTCATCGCCGCAACCGCGCAGCGCAACCTCTGGCTCACCGACGCCTATTTCGTCGCCACCACCTCCTACGTGCAGGCCTTGGGCGAGGCGGCGCGCGACGGGGTGGACGTGCGCATCCTGGTCCCGGGATCGAGCGACGTGCCCGCCCTGCAGCCGGTGGTTCGCGCGGGCTACCGCTCCCTCATCGAAGCCGGCATCCGCGTCTACGAGTGGAACGGCTCTATGCTCCACGCCAAGACGGCCGTGGCGGACGGGCGCTGGTCGCGGGTGGGCTCCAGCAATCTCAACATCGCCAGTTGGGCCACCAACTGGGAGCTCGACGTGGTGGTCGAGGATGCAGGCTTCGCCGAGGCCATGGAGGCGATGTATCTGGAGGATCTGGCCAACGCCACGGAGATCGTGCCCGGCTGGCAGTCCCGCCGCCGCCAGGCGAAGAACATGCGCTCCCGCCGCGGCCATCGCTACACGCGGGGCGGGGTGCGCAGGCTTGCCGCCGGCGCCCTGGCGCTCTCCAGCACCATCGGCAAGGCGGTGGGCTCCCGCTCGCTCACGGCAACGGAGGCCGGCAGCGTCGCGATCATCGGCTTTGCCCTGCTGGCTCTCGCTGCCCTCATCACGTTCTTCCCCGTGCTGATCGTCTCGCCGCTCGTCATCGGCCTGGTCTGGTTCGGGATCGCGCTGCTGATCCGGGCTTTTCGCCTCAAGCGGCGCGTGCGCCTGCGGCGGCGAAAGCTCGCGATCCGGCGGCGGTTGACGCGGGGCAGAGACGTCAGAACCTCTGCAGGGGAATAAAAGGAAACCGTTCCGACAAGCTTGGCGTTGAACCGCTGCAAGGCGGCCGCGCTCCTTGCGTTCCTTTAGAGGAGATTTCCATGGCAGCAGGCACCTCCGGCTCTTTCGATCCCCTCGATCGCACTCATGCCATGAGCGCGCTGCTGGCGCAGAACTGGTGGGCGGTGGCCCTGCGGGGCGTGTTTGCGATCATCTTCGCCCTGATCGCCTTCTTCTCGCCGGGCGCAACGCTCCTGTCGCTCGCCCTGTTCTTCTCGGCCTACATGCTGGTGGACGGCGTGTTCGGCATCGTCTCGGGCGTGCGGGCGGCCTCGAACCATCAGCGCTGGGGCCTGCTCGTCCTCGAGGGCATCCTGAACATTCTCGTGGGCGTCATCGCCTTCCTGATGCCCGGCCTGACGGTACTGTTCTTCGTCACCATGGTGGCCGTGTGGTCGCTGATCACGGGCGTGCTGATGATCGTCGCGGCCTTCAAGCTCAACCCAGCCTATGGCCGCGGCTGGCTGATCGTCAGCGGCCTCGTGTCGGTCCTGTTCGGCATCGCGCTTTTGGTCGCCCCGCTCGTCGGGGCCGTGGTGCTGACCTGGTGGCTCGGCGCCTATGCGCTTGCCTTCGGCGTGTCGCTTCTCGTCCTGGCGTTCAAGCTCAAGGGGCGGAAAGACGGCTCCCCAGGGACTCCTTTGAGAGCCTGAACGAAAAAGGGCGCTTGAAGCGCCCTTTCTGTTGGCCTCAGTTGCTCTGCCGGCTTTCGCTCAGCAGCGGCGACCATGTCGGGTCGGACGCGAAGGACGGGGTCGGCACGGGCTGCTCCACACGGCCGGTGATGTCCACCATGTAGAGCTTGCCGCCAGCCTGCCCGCCCGGATCGCGGAAGAACAGGATGTACTGTCCGTTGGGCGCCCAGGTCGGACTCTCGTTGTGGAAGCCTTCCGTCAAGATGCGCTCGCCCGAACCATCGGGCTTCATGATGCCGATGGCAAAGCCGCCTGCGCGCTGCTTGGTGAAGGCGATGTAGTCGCCCCGCGGCGACCAGGC
>JALYFY010000129.1 GCA_030777385.1 Pseudomonadota bacterium
GTATCATTTAAGACGATGCGGCACGTTGCCGATGTCTGTTTCGGCAATGTCTTTTAATCGGCTGAAGAGGGATGCGGAAAAGTCGATCATCGTCGCGAACTGTTGAGGAATGATGTTCTCATTCGGCGAATGGAGCATGGCTCCATGGTGGGTGAGGCCAATTCCGAAGATCTCGGCGCCAAGCTGCTCGACAAAGGGATGGGCCGTGCCGGAAGCAGGGGAACTCGGCTGGATGATCGCCGCCTGCCCGAAGTGAGCTTCCAGAAGATCCCGTGCCTCTCTGACAAACCAATGATCCGGCGATGACCTAATGGGCTTCACATTCGCGTCATGGACAGTGACCTCAATGTCCTGAAAGCCGAGCCGGTCAAGATGTGCGCGAAGCAGGCGGGCGATGTGAGCCGGATCTTGATTCGGGACGAGCCGAAAATCCATTTTCACCAGCCCTTCCGCGGGCAGAACAGACTTCGCGCCCTCCCCCGCGTAGCCGCCGCAGAATCCGTTCACGTTCAAGCACGGCTCGAAGTTCATGGCCCGGTAAAAGTGTTCTTCGGAGATGCCCTGCAGGGTCAGTCGTGCGCCGGTCGCCTCTACAAGGCTCTTGAGCGAAAACGGAGGCTCACGGACAAGGTCGCGCTCGTTCTGCGACGGCTGCCGAACTGCGTCATAGAAGCCCTCAATGGTGATCCTGCCGGCGCTGTCCCGCAGCGATGCAGTCGCAGCGGCAAGGCGCCAGAGTGGATTGTCGAACACCGAACCCAGACTTGAATGCAGGTCAGCCTTCGCGGTGCGGCAGCGCAGCTCAAAGCCCATGATCCCCTTAAAACCACAGAGGATGACCGGCCGCCCATTGGAGTCGATCTCGCCATATTCCCACCAGCAGACATCGACGGTTTCGTTTGAGAAGCGTTGCTTTATAAACTCCTCGAGGGAGGGGCTTCCGATCTCCTCCTCGCCGTCAACGAGCCAGATAATTCTGAACGGCAGGGATTGGGGATGGCGCTCGCGGAACAGGCGCCAGCCTCCAAGGCGGCTGACGAACTCTCCCTTGTCGTCAGCGACGCCGCGCCCATACCACCGGCCATCACGCTCCGACAATTCAAAGGGCGGGCTGTTCCACAAGGGGACAGGGTCCTCGGGCTGCACGTCATAGTGATTGTAGATCATAACCGTGAGGGGGCCGCTGCCGGCCTCTGCCACCACAAAAGGACCAACCTCTCCCGAATGGATCTCAGTGCGAAACCCTGCCTCCGCCAGCAAGCGGCGGACAGCAGCCGCGCATTCGGCAAGGTTCTCGCTCCTCGCGCTTACGGACGGAATGGCGAGGAGGAGCCGGAGATCTTCCTTAGCGCGCAGAAAGTGGTCTTGAGGCACCATCGCCCGTCTCTCAGCCAATTGATTCGATTAGGCCAAGCCGCGGCGGGAGAGGAATCGGTCGAGGCGCTTCAGCCCTTCCACCAGATGCTCCTGCTTGACGCCAATCCCGACACGAACGTGGTTCTCAATGCCGAACCAGCTCCCGGCAACGACGAAAACGCCTTCCTCCCGCCTCAGCTCCTCGGAAAGCTTTTCAGAGGGCATGTCAAAATCATAGCGGAGGAACGCCATTCCGCCTGCGGCCGGGCGCTCCCAGCTCCATCGGCCCCGCCCCTCAAGCCAGCGTCCGACGAGGTTCGCATTCTCGCGAAGTAAGGCGCGCCCCCGCGCCAGGATGCGCTCGCGGTTTCTAGCCTCCATCACCGACGCGCCAAGGATTTGGCTCAAAATTCCGCTGCCGATCGTTGTATAGTCCTGACGCTTGGCAGCCTCCTCAATTACCTCCTCGGGCCCGGTAATCCAACCGAGGCGCAGCCCCGGGCACGCGAAGGATTTAGACAGGCTGCTGGTGATCACGACGCGCGGATACTTTCCATAGAAGGTCTCAGTCTCTGCGGCGTCGATCTCACCGCCGCGGTAGATCTCGTCGACTAAGAGCCAGGCTTCAGTCTCCTGGGCCGCTGCGATCAGCGCCTCGCGGCTGTGCTGTGACAGCACGGCTCCGGTCGGGTTACCCGGATTTGTCACCGAGATCAGTTTGACGCCGCCGGAGATCGCTGCCCTGAGGGCCTCCGGATCCACTTGCCATCCCTGATCCGCG
>JALYFY010000130.1 GCA_030777385.1 Pseudomonadota bacterium
GCCACCTGCAAGGCCACGTTCTCCTGCGCCTCCGTGGTGGCGGCGCCCAGATGCGGCGTGCAGACCACGTTGGGATGGCCAAAGAGCGGATTTGAGGTCGCAGGCTCCTCGACGAACACGTCGAAGGCCGCTCCTGCCACATGGCCGGAATCGAGCGCCGCACGCAGAGCCGTCTCGTCCACAAGGCCGCCGCGGGCGCAGTTGACGATGCGCACGCCCTTCTTGGTCTTGGCAATGTTCTCGGCCGAGAGCACGTTCTTCGTCTTCTCGGTCATCGGCACGTGGAGCGTGATGATTTCGGCGCGGCGCAGCAGGTCGTCCAGCTCCACCTTCTCGACGCCAAGCTCCAGCGCGCGCTCCGGCGACAGGAAGGGATCGTAGGCGATCACTTTCATACGAAGCCCGATGGCGCGGTCGGCCACGATGGAGCCGATGTTGCCGCAGCCGATGACCCCGAGGGTTTTAGCTGTCAGCTCGACACCCATGAAGCGGTTCTTCTCCCACTTGCCGGCTTGCGTCGACGCATCCGCCTGCGGGATCTGGCGCGCGAGCGCGAACATCATCGCAATCGCATGCTCCGCGGTGGTGATGGAATTGCCGAAGGGCGTGTTCATGACGATCACGCCGCGCGCCGTGGCAGCCGGGATCTCGACATTGTCGACGCCGATGCCGGCGCGGCCGATCACCTTCAGGTTCGTGGCCTGCTCGAGGATCTTGGCCGTGACCTTGGTGGCGGAGCGGATCGCAAGGCCGTCATAGTCGCCGATGATGGCAGCGAGCTTGTCCTTGTCCTTGCCGAGATCCGGCTGGAAATCGACGTCGATGCCGCGATCCTTGAAGATCTGCACGGCGGCAGGCGAGAGGGCGTCGGAAATGAGAACGCGGGGAGCGGGCATGGTGCACCTCTAAAAGCCCTCTCCCCTCTGCGGGAGAGGGGGCCTCGCGAAGCGAGGTCGGGAGAGGGGAAGAATTGTTGTGAGTTGATGAGGGGGGCGGTGTTTATCGCGAATACGGCCCCTCTCCCGGCTGGCATTCGCTAGCCACCCTCTCCCGCTGAAGGGGAGAGGGATAAGGTCTTAGGCCGCTTTCGCGAGCTTCGCCTTTTCCTGCGCGAAGGCCCAGTCGAGCCAGGGCGTCAGGGCTTCGAGATCGGATTGCTCCACCGTCGCGCCGCACCAGATGCGCAGGCCCGGAGGGGCATCGCGGTAGGCGCCGATGTCGAGGGCCACGCCCTCCTTCTCGAGGGCGGAGACGATGCCCTTGGCGACCTGCGTCACGGCCTCGGGACCCTTCGCGACCACATCGGGATCAGAGATGACGAGGCACACGCTGGTGTTGGAGGCTGTTGCCGGATCCTTCGCGAGGTTGGCGATCCATGGGGTTTTCGCAACCCAGTCGTGAATGACCTTCGCGTTGGCGTCGGCCTTGGCGACGAGCGCGTTCAATCCGCCGATGGACTTCGCCCATTCCAGCGCATCGATGTAGTCCTCGACCGCCAGCATGGACGGGGTGTTGATGGTCTCGCCCTCGAAGATGCCTTCGATGAGCTTGCCGCCCTTCGTCATGCGGAAGATCTTCGGCAGGGGCCAGGCGGGCTTGTAGGTTTCGAGCCGCTCGACCGCGCGGGGCGACAGGATGAGCATGCCGTGGGCAGCCTCGCCGCCGAGCACCTTCTGCCAGGAGAAGGTGACCACGTCGAGCTTGGAGAAGTCCATCTTCTGCGCGAAGGCCGCCGAGGTGGCGTCGCAGATGGTCAGCCCCTCGCGGTCGGCCGCGATCCAGTCCGCGTTGGGCACGCGTACGCCGGAGGTGGTGCCGTTCCAGGTGAAGACCACGTCGCGGTTCTTGGTGTCGACCTGCGCCAGATCGGGAAGCTCGCCATAAGGAGCGCCGATCACGCGGGCATCCGCGAGCTTGAGCTGCTTGACTACGTCGGTGACCCAGCCCTCGCCGAAGCTTTCCCAGGCCAGCATGTCGACGGGGCGGGCGCCCAGCATCGACCACAGCACCATCTCCACCGCACCGGTGTCGGAAGCGGGCACGATGCCGATGCGGTAATCGGCCGGCACGTCCAGCACCTCGCGGGTGAGGTCGATGGCGAGCTTCAAGCGCGCCTTGCCGAGCTTGGCGCGGTGGGACCGGCCCAGGGAATCGGTATTCAGATTGTCGAGAGACCATCCGGGGCGCTTCGCGCAGGGGCCGGACGAAAAGTAAGGCACGCGCGGGCGCGCGGCGGGCGTCGTCGTCATGTAGTCCATCCTTCCAGATGGGCGCCCCTCGGTGGGGAGGGGTGTCCCGCCGCCGGATATGATGGAAACCTTAGTCCTGGTCAAGGCCGCG
>JALYFY010000131.1 GCA_030777385.1 Pseudomonadota bacterium
ATCGCCACGCTCGCCACCCGCACCGGCTTGCGGGCCAGCAAAGCCAGAAGACGAGGATCCGCCCTGTCCGGCTTGTGCCTGGCGTGCCGGATCAGCGCGGTGGCGCCGACAACAAGCAGCTTGCGCAGATAGCGGTCGCCCATCTTGCTGATGCGGCCGAGCCTCTCCTTGCCGCCGCTGGAGTTCTGCAACGGCGTCAATCCGAGCCAGGCCGCAAACTCCCGACCGGACCGGAATTGCTGCGGATCGGCCACCGACGCGGCCAGCGCCGTGGCGCCCACAGGACCGATGCCAGGGATTGACGCCAGGCGCCGCGCTACCTCGTTGGTCCGGTGGAGGGCGAGCAGCGAACGGTCGATCGCCTGGAGCCGGGCATGGGTGTCGAGCACCTGCCCGCACAGGAGACTGAGGACGTCTTGGGCTGGCGCCGGCACATCGGGCATGGCCTTCTGGGCGTGGACCTGGCGCGCGAGCCCTAGCGCCCGTTCCACTCCGTCCGCCATGACGATGCCGAACTCGGCCAGCATGCCGCGGATCATATTCACCAGTTGGGTGCGCTGCCGGACCAGCAGGTCGCGAGTGCGATGAAGCGACAAGGCCGCCTGCTGCTCGGCCGACTTCACTGCCACAAAGCGCATGGTCGGGCGCGTGACCGCCTCGCAGATGGCTTGAGCATCGCAGGCATCGGTCTTGCCGCGCTTGACATAGGGCTTCACGTACGCTGGCGGCATGAGGCGCACGTCATGCCCCAGGCGGATCAGCTCGCGGGCCCAGTAATGAGAGGTGCCGCAGGCCTCGATCCCGATGAGACACGGAGGCAGCTTGGAAAAGAAGGGCAACATTTGTCCCCGCCGCAGGGCTTTGCGCAGGACGATGGCGCCTTCAGCGTTGACTGCGTGGACCTGAAACACACGCTTGGCCAAGTCCAGGCCGATTGTGGTAACTTCCATGGCGGATGGCTCCTTGCTCCGGGTTTGCCTGACAGCAACCCATCCTGGCACTCAGATGCCGTCAGTGGGAGCCATCCACCTCATCTGCTGAGGAAGGGATCGCAGACATTCCTGAAGCAGTGCTAATTTCCTCGAATGACCCGGAGCGGACCTCTGCTCCTTCGCCAAGAGCGGAGCACATTTATTGGTCAGCCGCTCGTGCCCTAATCCGTTAGCCCGAAAAACTCTGCTGTTTGCAGATCTATCGGTATCCCGGTGCGCTTGCGCTCGGCTTCAACCGCCCATTCTCGGTCACCGGGAGCCATGACATTCTGTCCTTCCCGCACGGCGCTCGCTCGCAGGTCAGCAAGATAGCGCGTGATTGCCTCATCGAAGAGAGTTCGTCCGGCGAAGCGGTCCGGGTCGACGGCCAGACAGAAGTGACCCATTCGGCGAGGTGTTTCGAAATCATCAGTCTCAGCCATACGGATCATGAGATGATCAAGGGTGCCGCCTGTCAGTACAGCCGATAACAACGTCACCATCCCAGCCAAGGCGGCACCCTTGAAGCCAAAATCCGTGCCCCCCAGCGGCATCAGCATCTCGACGCTCGCGGGATCTCTGGTCGGTTGACCCGACTGATCCGCGGCAACGCCTTCAGGCAAAGTCTTGCCCAGGGTTTCATACAGGAAAACCCGGTTGAGCGGGATCGATGAAGTAGCCATGTCCAGAAGCCATGGCTTCTGGTTTGGAACAGGGGCGCCTATCGCCATCGGGTTGGTGCCGTGAAATCGTTCGGCCCCGCCATGCACGGCGACGATAGCGTCCGTATTCGCCATCGAGACCGCGATCATACCGGCTTCGGCGCCGGCAAGAGCATAGGCCCCGGCCGCCCCGTAGTGGGACGAGCGTATCACTCCCACGGCCGCAACGCCGGCTTCTTTGGCCATGCTGCAGGCCAAGTCCATGGCCGCATAGGCCGCAGCGTGTCCCAAGCCGTCATCCGCATCAAGGATAGCTGCACCCGACGCCGTGCGATGTGTCTTCATCGCAGGGTTGGGGTTCACGCGTCCGCCGCGGAGCACCTTTGCATAGTGGGCTGCCAAACGGACACCGTGACTGTCGATCCCAAGGCGTGATGCATGAAGCATCGCACGGGTGGCTGCCCTTGCCGTCTCCTCGTTTGCACCAGCGTCCCGGAGCGCAGCCAAGGCTCGCGCTTCTAAGACGTGCTCAGGTAGGAAAACAACATCGCTCATACCGACCCCTTAGGTTGGTCCGCTGATGGAGCAGACACAGCTAGAGCGATGTCCGCTGATGGTCCAATCGTCTGGATCATCAGCAAACTCCTCCGTGCTGAACCTTGGCATCATCACCTGAAATGCTTAATCAAGATGTTTGCGATAGAGCCGAGATCAGCGCCGGAGGACCTCAGACATCCGTGCAAGAGGATCCACTCCCATCTGTTTCAGAAGGTGCAGCATATCAAGTGGAACCCAGTTCTCACGGATCAGACCTTCATGATGAAGATAAAAATCCATCACGCGCATGAAGACGGGCTTCCCGCTGGCAGGTAAGCCGCAGAAGCCGTCCCCGGCGTGCACCGCGTAGACTGAGGGCCAGCCGCCGGTGACGGAGTAGGGGCCATCTCCGATGCGGATGTAATGGCCAGCGCCATGCCGCTGGCGCTCAGCCGTGACCTCCTCGAAGGTTCCCTGCGGGCGGTGAAATGCGATGCGGAAGGGCAATTGGTGTCCATCGACGAACCCCTCAAGCCCGCGGGTCGTGCCAATGCCGGCTGGGCCATACCACATCATCTTCGGGTGCCAATGCTGCCGCTGAGGCATGTCGATGAGGCTCTGCCGGGAGAGGTTGTTGCGGTCGTCGTGCTCCGCCAGCGATTTGTGCATCGCCAGAGTCTGAGCAATGCTCGCTCGTCCCTCATCGGGCGCCGATGGCGCCAGCCTGACTCCGTCCGCGGTGAGGGGGCCTGGCCACATCTCGGGGACGCCGAGAACAGGGGCGAGGGGCCAGACGCCGGCCTGGCGCATGACGTCCAGGACGTCCCAGAGAAGGTTCGCCTGGACGGCGCGCCCATCCCGCCCGATCTGCCAGACCTCGCCGTAGCGCAGATAGACCGTCTTGTTGCTAGCTGGGATCCCAAGCCAATCACCGGCCATAGTGCCGCAATAATGGCCGACGGCGGCGATGTACTGCCTCTCCTGATAAGCGCCAGCGACGAAAATGGCGTCGCGGCGCTCAAGGTCCGGAAAGGCGCCCTTAAGGGG
>JALYFY010000132.1 GCA_030777385.1 Pseudomonadota bacterium
CCCTCGTCATGGTGCCCGAAGCGCCCTGCCCGCCCTGCAATCTGCTTGATCTCCATCGCGGTGAGCTGCCGCTCGCGCACCCCGTCGAACTTGCGCAGGGTCGAAAACACGATCCTGCGTAGAGGGCCGATGTTCAGACCCATGCCGATGGCATCGGTCGCCACAAGAATCTCGGCCTCGCCGTTGCGGAAGCGAGCTGCCTCGGCCCGGCGGACCTCCGGTCCAAGCGCCCCATAAACAGTCGCAACCGTTCGCCCGGCCTGCACCAGCTGCGCGCGAAGATCGTGGACGTTCTTGCGGGTGAAGGCCACGACGGCATCGCCGCGGGACAGCTTCTTGAGATTGGCCGGAACGCCTTCGACGCGAAGCTTGCCCTTGCGCTTCAGGATCTTCACCTCCAGCGGCTCGCCTGTCATCGCGAGCAGATGCTCGACGAGCGGGATCGCCTCAGGGGCGCCGGTTAGAACCACAAGACGAGCGGGAGCGCCGATCATCGCCTGGGTCCAGGCCCAGCCCCGGTTGGGGTCTCCCAGCATCTGAACCTCGTCGATCACGCAGACATCGACAGTGCGGTGCAGATCCAGCGTCTCGATGGTTCGGGCGATATGGGTCGCCCCTTCGGGCAGAACGCGCTCCTCGCCCGTCACCATTCCGGCGGCAAAACCCTCCTCGCTCATGCGCTCATAATGCTCAAGGGCAAGAAGCCGGAGGGGCGACAGGATCTCGGCCGTCTCAGCCTCACCGGCGAGTTTGAGGGCCTCATAGGTTTTGCCAGAATTGGTCGGACCTGCCAGGAACAGAAACCTGCGGTTCAGGGAGCGGGCGACCGGGAAGATTGCCGCATAGCGCTCATACCCGGAGGCCTCGCGGATCTGCGCCTCGCGCAGGTGCCGGAGCCGTCTGGCTGCAGCCTTCGAGCGGAAATCATCAAGCTTCTGGCGAAGCTTGCGCCCGGCACCGGCTGGGCCGCCCTTGTCCGAGGCATGGAGCCGGTCGAGCTTTCCGAGGGCGGACTGGATGCCGCTCAGAATGGCTTGGCGTTCCTCGTCATCTTCGTAGGCGGCAAGATAGGTTTCAAGCTCATCGCGCCAGCTTGCCAGTTCCCCCTCGCAGGCTGCGAAAGTGGCATCCCGCAATTCAACCAGGCTCGCCTCAAGGACCTCGGACGCAGCGGCAATCTCGGTCCGCTCGACGCGGGTCGGCGCTAGAACAACGGCTGCGACTTCTACGGGCTCGGTGAAGGCAAACTCGATAACGATCTCGGTGGGATCGCTGTCGGGCAGGATCTGCATCGGCAGGCTGAAAACAGCCCGATAGCCCGCAAAGACGCGCTCCGGCTTCCACCGGCCGCTCTCGATCTTGCGAATATCCTCGGCCACATAGATGCCCGTGTTCTTGCGGACAGGCGCGAGGATGCTCTGACGGCGCCGGTGGGCGGCGTCATCAAGGGGCTGAACAGTCGGTTGATCAGAACTGCCTTGCCCGGAGCGGGATTGCCTCTCGCCTCCTGCACCGCCACCTTGCATCCGCCAAGCAGGAATCTCAGCTGCCAGCTGTGCGACGACTTCAGGATCGAACATCGGCGCTTCATAGGTGCGCCCACGCTTCTGGAATGCCCGGCGTTCGGCCACAGGGATCAGCCCAGCCTCAATCCAGCGCTCGCACTCGGCCGTGCTGGCCAGTAGGATTCCTGGGAGGTGATTGATGCTGACGAGGTTCTTCGATCGTTTGGACATTCACAATTCCGGTTGGCGAAGCACGCTTTCGCGGCTCCAGCCTGATTCATGGGGGCGCCTGCTGCCGCATGCCGGGGTTAAACTCCGGAGGGGCGCAGTTGTTTGCTGAAACGCTGCCTGGGTGTTGGATGCCTGCGCTCTCCGGCTTTATCTTGAGAACGCCTGAGTTCAGGGCCTAAGCGCCTGAACGTGCATATTTTTCTCTGCCTTAGATGACTATCGGGATGTACAATATCAAGGGATCAGTCGTCGATGGAAGATTTTGCCTTCGTCGCCGAGCCCCCAAAGCAAAGCCCATCCCGACGGGAGTCAGGACGGGCCTCATCTGAGACGGGCGAATGCGTCAGAGCAGGAGGAACTCGGCCCGGGTGAGCTTCGGCTTTGTCCATGCGTCAAGGCGCTCTGTCCTTACCCAGCCTCCTCCTGAGAAACGCAAAGCCTAACGCCGATAGAAAGGCCGCCTGTTCCTTGTTGGCTGCGCCGTGGCCGCCATCGTCCGGCTCGTAGAAGAACACAGGCTGCTTCATCTCCTCGAGCTTTGCTGCCATCTTGCGGGCGTGGCCGGGATGAACGCGATCATCGCGCCGCGAGGTGACGAGCAGCACCGGCGGATAAGCCTTCCCCTCCTCCAGGTTCTGATAGGCCGAGAAGCGCTCCATGTAGGCCCAGTCCTCTGGCCTGTCCGGATCGCCGTATTCGGCAACCCAACTCGGGCCGGCAAGAAGCCTCGTATAGCGGCGCATATCGAGGAGCGGCACGGTGCACCAGATGGCGCCGAAACGCTCGGGATAGCGGGTGAGCATGTTGCCGACCAGCAAACCTCCATTAGAGCCGCCATAGGCGGCAAGCTGCCCCTCGCTGGTGACGCCGCGCCTCACAAGATCCCGGGCAATGGCAGCGAAATCGTCATGGGACAGGCGCTTGCCTTCGCGCATGCCCGCCTTGTGCCATGCCGCGCCGAACTCGCCGCCGCCGCGAATGTTGGCGACCACCCAGACATTGCCGCGCTCCAACCACGTCTTGCCGATGCCGCCCAGATAGCCTGGCGTCATCGAGACCGAGAAGCCGCCATAGCCGTAGAGCACGGTCGGGCGCGGGCCGGTCTGGTTCTTTGGCCCAATCTGGTAGTAGGGAATGCGCTCGCCATCGACCGACACGGCCTCGTGCCGGGTGACCTCTACGGCAGAGGCATCGAAGGCGGCAGGCGTTTCCTTGAGCACCTCGATTCGCCTGTCTTCCTTCACGAGTGCGAGCTTGGTCGGCTCGACATAGCTTGAGATGGTGAGCAGAAACTCGTCCGTCTTCTCGAACTGGCTTGAGTCGAGCGCCATGGCATGAACGGCAGCCGCTTCCGGCAGGCCTTCCAGGCGCTCCAGCTTCCAGGGCGTTCCGGGTGTCGCGAGCCAGATTTGGCTGGCAAGATTATCAAGAACGGTGAACACCAGACGGGACTTCGTGGCCCAGAAACCGGCGAGCACCCGTCGCGGCCCAGGTTCGAACAGCACCTCGAAATTCCGCTCGCCATCCATGAAGCGGGAGAAGGCGATAGCCAGCAGGGAATCCGCCACATAGGTATGGCCCGAAACGGTCCAGTCACTTTTCAGCTTCACGACCATCCAATCCTGCTCGACGCCGAAGCGGGCATCGAGCGGCAGATCGATGAGCAGCGGTTCCCCGTTCTCCTGCGCGAGATAGCTGATCCCTTCCTCGAAGGTGATCTGCCGGCGGTAGAAAATCCGCTCGAAGCCGGGCTCGCGATCAACCGAGGCCGAGATGTAGATGTCGCTGGCCTCGCCTTCGAAGAGAAGCGGCGCTCGCAGGAAGTCCGTGCCGCGGTGCCACAGGCGCACCGTACGCGGATAGCCGGACGCCGTAGCAGCATTCTCGCCGAGCGTCGTGGAGACGAGGAGCGTATCCCTGTCGAGCCAGGCTGCCCCGCCCTTGCCCTCAGGCAGGGCGAAGCCGTCCTCCAGGAAGCGTTTCTCGACAAGATCGAATTCCCGCATCACGACCGCGTCCGCACCGCCGCGGGAAAGGCTCACCAGCCCATAGCGCTGTTCAGGCTGCAGCGTGCCGCAGCCCTTCCACACCCAGTCCTCTCCCTCGGCGCGGGCGAGCTCATCGATGTCGAGCACCGTCTCCCAGGACGGCTCCGGCTTGCGGTATTCTTCCATCGTCGTGCGCCGCCACAGTCCGCGCACATGGGCTGCGTCCTGCCAGAAATTGTAGAGCAGCCCGCGACGACGGGTGATGAAGGGGATGTTGTCCGGGCGGGTGGAGATCTCGTAGAGGGCCTTCTTGTCGGCATCGAAATCAGCGTCGCAGAGAGCGGATGCTGTGATCTCATTGTGGGAGCGCACCCAGTCCAAAGCCTCCCTGCCCTCCACCTCCTCGAGCCAGAGATAGGGATCGGGGCGCTCCTGCATCCGTTCGGTCATGGCTTGGGGGATCCGTTCAGGTTCGTGAGATCAGGCCGGATGAAATCCGTGAGAGGGATTATTGGGCAGCAGGAGCCCCCGGCAACACTTTGCCCAGAACCGAACGGATCACCGTCCGTTGATGATGAAACCAGTCTGAAAGGGGCAGCGATGGATCCGTTCGTTTCCGCTCTCGAAGAGCTTGCAGAGGCGCTGCTGGCCGGGGAAGACCCGGATCAGGCTTTGCCGGATATTGCGGAAGAGCATGACCTTCCTGCCCCTGCCTTGCGCAATCGGGCGCTTCGGGCGCTGGGGCCTCTCGACACCTACAAGCAGCGGCAGGCGGAGCTGAAGAAGGAGCGCGAGCAGGCCGCCCGGCGCCGCGATCCGGTTCTGGCAGGAGCCTCGTTCCTGGCAGCCATCGCCAGCCTAAGCCCAAGACTGTCGGCCGAGGAGCGGCTGAGCGAGATCAAGCGTCTAGCAGCCGAATATGACGTGGACCCCGCCGCACACCGGGACGCCATCGAACGGCTTCGCAAGCGCTAACCCTTTACAACAAGGGCGAGAACAGCCGCGCAGCGGAATCGCGCAAGCGGCTCAGGCCGGAGCGCTTCCGGTATTCAGCCGCCTGGAATGGGCGGCATCTTTCGCGGTCCCGGTCGAAGGCCAGTTCCAGCTCCCGTGCAAGAGCGGAATCGTAGATCACCGCATTGAGTTCGTAGTTGATGCTGAAGCTGCGGATATCGAGGTTGGCCGATCCGATCGAGCAGACCTCGCCATCGATGCTGAGCGTTTTGGCATGCAGGTAGCCCTTGCCGTACATGTGCACCCGTGCCCCGGCTGCTGCGACCTCAGCCAGATAGGTGTTTGCCGCCCAGTAGGGTGTCTGGTTGAGCCCTTCCCCGCGGTCGCTCACCATGACTTCCACATCGATACCCGCCAGCGCCGCCGCCTTAAGCGCTTCGGCGATGGTCGCATCGAGAATGAAGAACGGCGTCTGCAGGCATACCCGATGCTGCGCCGACATGATCAGGGCGAAGTAGAGTTGGCGGATGCCGCGCCACTCCGAGTCCGGGCCGGACGTGAGGATTTGAACTGGTACATAGCTGGCATCTGCTTCCACTTCGGCATTGGAAGACGGCAGCCGATCTTCCAGAGACAGGGGAAACCGGTCCGCCGAGAAGAGATCCTCGCCCGTCGCGTTGTACCAGTCGACGAGGAACACCGCCTGCAGGACCGCTGCCGCCTCCCCTTCCAGGCGCACCTGGGTGTCGCGCCAATGGTCGAAGCCTGGGCCGCCGTCGAGATGCTCCTGCCCGATGTTCATGCCGCCCGTATAGCCGATCCTGCCGTCGATGACGGCAATCTTGCGGTGATTGCGGTAGGAGATCGTGTGCAGCCAGTAGAGAGCGGATACAGGCGCGCAATGAACGCCGCCCTCCTTAAGCTCGCGCTTGTAGCGGCGGGTGAGCCGCGCCAGGGAGCCGAAGGGGTCGTAGAGCAGGCGCACCTCGACCCCGCTCATGGCGCGCTCGATCAGGATCGCCTTCAGCTCGCGGGTGAAACGATCATCGGCCCAGGTGTAGTATTGCAGGTCGATGGTGCGCTGCGCCTTCCTCAGGTCCTCCATGAGGCTGGGATAGTGAACGGAGGCGTTCTGCTGGATCGTGACCCGGTTGCGGGTCGTGAGGACGGAGTGCGAGTTGTGGCGCACGAGGGACATGAGCCGCCGCCGGACCGGGCTTTGCGCCTCGAGCCTGCCGATCTCCGCATCCTGCCGCTCCAGCAGCCGATCGAGCAGCGGCGCCGTGGCCGCTTTCAGGTTCTGGCGCACGAGCTTGCTCTGGCGGCCGAAGGCTTTTCGGTCGCGTCCGAACAGGGCGTAGATCACAAGGCCGATGCCGGGCAGGCCGAGGAACAGCAGCATCCAGGCGAGCGTCGCCTGGGGGCGCCTGTTCTCCAGGACGATGTAGATGCCTGTGAGCAGCGCATAGGCCGCGAAGAACCAGCCGACCGCAGCGCTCCAGGTTATCGGATTGAGGCTCAACGGCAGGCTGCCCACCGGACTCAGGTCCGGAGATAGTTGAGACACCCGGCCGGGAGGCCGGCCCCCGTCACGAGAATTGCGCCCTGCCCGAACAGCTTCAGCCCCGACTGCCCTTCAGCCACACGGAGCACCACAAGCTCGCCGCTCGGGTCCGTCCAGACCAGTTGCGCATCCACCGAGTCGATGGCCCTGACGATACGGGACTGCTCGGTTCCGGGGGCAAACAGCACGGTGGTGAACTCATTGCCGCGAGGCGGGAAAAGGGCCAGGAGGCCTGCACCCGTCACAAAAAGCGCAGCGATGGACCTGACGGTCCCGGGCGAACGGAGCACCCGCGATCCTTCGTCGTTCCCGGGGCCTCTCAGCAGCCAGCCGACGATCCCGGGCACAACTCCGAACAGACCGAGCCACAAAAGGTCCCAGAAAAGCGGATTGCCCCTGTCCATGCGAACACGATGGATGCCGAGCAGCCAATGGGACAGGACGGCATCGGCAACGTGCCAGGCCCCGAAGCCGATGAGGATGCATGCCAACAGAAGACGGCCGGAGGCATGGACCGGATCGCCCCTCGACCTCCACAGCAGCCAAAGCCCAACAGCGGCGATGAGATACATCAGGGCATGGAAGTAGCCGTCGGCGGCCACCTGGAAGCGGATGTCGTCGGTGTTGATCGTGCTCAGGAGGTGGTGCCACTGGAGGATCTGGTGCAGCAGGATCCCGTCAAAGAAACCGCCGAGGGCAAACCCTAAAAGGTAACCCGACCACTGGTAGCGACGATGGGATCCGGAGTGTGCCACTGCTCATCCTCGGCCGGGAAACAGCTTCCCTGTGAGCCGTCAACTTCCGGGCGGGGCAGTGGTTTCGGGACAGCACCGCGATGGCGACCACGGCAGGGCTCGAACCTGCGACCTGCCGCTTAGAAGGCGGCTGCTCTATCCAGCTGAGCTACGTGGCCATCCGGTCGCAGGCCTGGACTTCAGTGGGTCCAGGGGCCGACACGGTTGAATTTGAAGTTGTCGGAGTAGGAAATCGTCCGCCGCTTGATCTCGTGCGGCTCCTCGACCCGGTAGGCGATGCCCTCGCGCTCGGCATAGGCCATGGCCTCCTCCTTGGAGTCGAACCACAGGCGGAGCTGCTGACGGGTATCGCCCGAGCTCGTCCAGCCCATCAGGGCCTCGATCTCGCGGGGCTTGTCCTGCTCGAACACGAGAAGCCACTGCTTGGTCCGGGCCATACCGGACTGGGTGGCGGATTTGGCAGGCTTGTAGATCCGTGCAGGCATTGGTTTTGGACTTTCTCCAAGACTCGTCCGGTGAAGATGGTCGGGGCGGCAGGATTTGAACCCGCGACCCTCTGCTCCCAAAGCAGATGCGCTACCAGACTGCGCTACACCCCGAATTCCTCAACAGCTTGGTTTCTCTATCGATCTGAGAACCGGTACGCAAGGGGTCGGTTCCCTTTATCGGAACGGAATGGAACCGGCGGGCCTGCTGCGGGACCGAAAGTCCCAGGAAAAGCGCCATGAATGTTCCCGAGGTGCTCCGACCCGTTTGGCAACGGGAAAGAACCCTCAGCTTGGGCACAAGCGTGGAGACTTCACAGGGTAACGCCAGTTTGCCGACGAGCACCCACGCTGCTTCCCTTCCCGCCCTCTCACGGCTTGGAGGGCCTCGAACGGGTGAGAAGGATATGTGCCTCCTTTAACCTGCGGAGCTGTCAGGTAGCATCAAGCATGGTCCAGCCGCAGTTGGACATGTCATCGCCTTTGGCACATGCGAGCGCCCCGGAGCGGCTCTCCACCCACACGTTCGTGGCTTCTGGCAGGATCGTGCAGCGCTTCTCGGCGGTTTC
>JALYFY010000133.1 GCA_030777385.1 Pseudomonadota bacterium
GTCGAGAAGAGCCTGCTTCATGGGGCCGCTGGGGAAGAGGGCGAGCGCATCGCGGGCCATGGCGCCGTAATGGCGGGCTCGCTCCATCGTGTCCTCCAAGGCCCGGTGGCGGCGCATGATGGCGACGGCCTGTTCGAGGTCGGCATCCTCGATGTCGCCCTGCTCGAGAACCCGTTTCCAGAAAAGCCGCTCCTGGTCCGTGCCGCGGCGGAACGAGAGAACGACCGGCAGGGTGATTTTTCCCTCGCGGAAATCGTCCCCTACATTCTTGCCCAGGGTCGCAGCCTTGCCGCCGTAATCGAGGGCATCGTCCACGAGCTGGAAGGCGATGCCGAGATTCATGCCGTAGGAACGGCAGGCGGCCTGCTCGGCCTTGGGGCGGTTCCCGATGACAGGGCCGACCTCGCAGGCGGCGGCAAAGAGCTCCGCCGTCTTGCCGCGGATGACGGCCAAGTACTCGTCCTCCGTGGTCTCGGTGTTCTTGGCGGCGGCAAGCTGCATCACCTCGCCTTCCGCAATCACGGTCGCTGCGGCGGAGAGGATGTCCAGCGCGCGAAGTGAGCCCACCTCCACCATCATGCGGAAGGCCTGGCCGAGGAGGAAATCGCCCACCAGCACGCTCGCCTCGTTGCCCCACTTGATTCGGGCGGCGATCTTGCCCCGGCGCATGTCGCTCTCGTCCACCACGTCGTCGTGGAGGAGGGTGGCGGTGTGCATGAACTCGACGGAGGCTGCGAGCTTTACGTGGCCGTCGCCCTGGTAGCCGGAGAGGCCTGCGGTTGCCAGCGTCAGCATGGGCCTGAGGCGCTTGCCGCCCGAAGAAATCAGGTGGTTGGCCACTTCCGGGATCATGGTGACCTGAGAGCCCGTGCGCGACAGGATCATCGCATTGACCCGTTCCATGTCGGAGGCCACAAGGGATACGAGCTTCTCGATGCTCGCATTCTTCTCGGGATGCTTATCTTCGAACGGAACGACGACGCCCACGTCACAAAACCCGGGTTGCCGGCCGGCAGGGCCGGTAGGAATATGAATCTGTCTCTTGAACGGGTCTCGCTAAAAACCCGATCAAGAGACAGGCTTTTGATTTTGCATGATTTTATCAGAAAACCGGATTCCACTTTTCTGAATCATGCTCAGGTGGCATGGCACTTTCCATGCAGCAATGCAAACGCATACCGCATGGGAAGGTCTCAAGCCGATGGTCGAAATCGTCCGCACCAACGATCTCGTTCTGGTCGGCTTCCTACAATCCCTCCTGGAAAACGCCAATATCCCCGTTTTCGTGGCGGACACGCACATGAGTGCCCTGGAGGGAATGATCGGTGCCTTCCCGCGCCGCATCCTCGTGCCGGAGGATCATCTGGCACAAGCCCGTCGCCTGATCTCCGAGGCCGGCCTGGAGGCCGAGCTGCGGCATGGCTGAGGTCACGCAGGATCTGCTGCTGGGCGGGCGCGTGCATCTGGCTCAACCGGCCAAAGGCCACCGGGCCGGTACCGATGCGGTGCTGCTGGCGGCCTCCGCACCCGTCGGGCCTGGCGACATCGTGATGGACGTGGGCGCTGCCACCGGTGCGGTCGGGCTCATGGCGGCCGCTCGCGAGAAGGGCGGGCGCTTCGTGTTCGTGGAGCGGGACCCAGGCCTAGCCGAACTCTGCCGCCGCAATCTCCTGGACAACGGGGTGCAGGGCGAGGTCTGCGTGGCCGACCTGCTGGACAAGGGCTCGCGCCTCGCCGCAGGCTTGGCGCCGGAGAGCGCCGATGTTGTTTTGACCAACCCACCGTTCCTGGAAGAGGGGCAAGCCCGCATCTCGCCGGATCGGGGGAGGGCGGCAGCCCATGTGCTGCCGGCAGGCGGCCTCGAGGCGTGGCTGAAGGCCTGCACGGGCCTTCTCAAGCCCAAGGGGCGGCTCGTGCTGATCCACCGGGCCGATCGCCTGGCCGAGTGTCTCGATATCCTGGCGGACAGGCTGGGCGGGATCGATCTTCGCTTCGTGCATCCGAGCGAGGATCAGCTGGCGATTCGCTTCCTGCTCTCGGGCATCAAGGGCAGCCGCGCTCCTTTGAGCATCTTGCCGCCGGTGGTTCTGAACGGCCCCGACGGGCGGTTCACCCCTCAGGCCGAAGCCTTGCACCGGGGCGAGGCCAGCCTCCTATGAAAAAGGGCGCCGTGGGGCGCCCTTTTGCTTAGTAACGATAGCC
>JALYFY010000134.1 GCA_030777385.1 Pseudomonadota bacterium
GCTTGCGAGGGCCTGTCCATGTCTCGCCTTGGCCGCTCGGGCCTGGATTCTACCGACAGCCTTGACGGCTCGCGAGACGGACGCTCGGCGCGTGATGGCGCCTCCATCCGGGGCATGGGCCTGTTCTGGATTGCCGGCGGCCTCGGGCGTTCCGGGACAGGCGCAGAGCGCTCCTCCAGAAGCTGACGTGCGCGGCGCCGTTCGGCCCTGTCGATGCCCAGCGGAGCGCTATCCCCTCGCGGCTGCATCCGCTCCGGACGATCAGGCCGGGCCTCGTCGAACAGGGACGGACGCTGTGGACGGGGTGCGTCTGCCTCCCGGCGGGGACGCCGATCTTCCATTCGCGGCAGGTCGATATCTCGCCTTTCAGGTCTAGGAGCCGCCTGTTCGCGCCTGTCCCGAATATCCCGCCGATCAGGATCCCTGAGGGGTCTCTCAGGCCGCTCACGGTCAAAGTCGATCCCTGCCGGACGGTCCGGCCTTACCCCACGCGGCAGCGGCGTATCCGTGCCGACCCTGGGGCGCTCGGGGCGTCCCTCTCTCGGATCGCGATCCTGCCGCCCAGGGCGGGGCCTATCAGGCCTTACTGGCTCTGCAGCTTCCGGCTCAGCCGGACGCGGCCGCTCACGCAAGGTGCCAAAGAGGGGAATAGGTCGCGAGGGAATGCGCCCGGGCCTTGCCTCCGGCGGATCGCCCGGACGAGCGCCCCTCTCCTCGCGAGGCCTGCGTGGTCCGCCCGAGACCGGAATAGGCTCGACCGGCGCTGCAAGGCCAGGCTGTTGCAGCACGCGCGGCTGCTCTGGACGCAGGCCGCGGCGGGGTCGCGGGCCACGCCGATCTCCCATAAGAGCATCGAAGACAGGCGGAGCAGCTACGGGAAGAGCGACAGGGCCGCGGGGCGTCACAGGCGCGATGGGCTGATAGAACGACCGCGGCGGCCGGGCCCGCCACGGCACCGGAATGGATGCCGGTATAGGCAGCACACCTCTCATGACGGGCGGAGGCGGAGCCTCCCGGATGATGGTGACGAATTCCTCATCATCCTCGTCCCGTGGCGGCAGGAGATAGACCGGCGGCCGAGGCGGAGGAGCGTCCCGGACGATGGTGACGACCTCGAACGTCTCGACGCCAGGCAACGGCGGCGGCAGATCCTCATAGACCACCTCCTCGAAAGCGGCCGGTGGGGCGAAAGGCGCCGAGAGGCGGGCGAGCCTCCGGCGGCTGTCGGCCGCGTGCGGGCCGTTGGGATAGCGGCGCAGATAGGTCCAGTAGGCCTCGCGCGTGTTGCGCGTGAGGGTGCGGCGCCAGACCACCGCCTCGCGGCGGGCGGACAGAAGGGCGCTCACGCGGCGTGCAAGACGGTGATCGGGATAGCGTCGCAGGAACGCTTGATAATCCTGGATCGTGTCGCGCTCGACCGCGATGGCATAGGCCTCCTCGGCAGGAACCTCCTCGATCCGGCGCACCTCACGGACCAGCGGCGCGGCCGCTGCCTCCGCCTGCTCGAAAAACACGAACGAGGCATTCCGGTCGAGTTGGGCCGCGTGCCAAGGCGTCTGCAGGCCGTTCGTGGTCTCGTGGGTGCGAAGTCGGGTGCGGGCGAAAACCTCGTCCACGAGCAAACCCGGCTGGCGGATCATCTCAGCGAGCGCAGACGCATAGGCCCCATAAGGCCCTGCCCCATCGGCGGCAACGATGTTGGGGGCTGTGGAGAAGGCCACCAGGAAACCGGAAGGCGGCTCCATGAGGGCAAGCCCCTTGGCTACCGGCTCGCCTGCGGAGTCGAGCGTGTAATCCCGCGCCATGTCGGCAATCACGATGCGCACCTGCGCCGGAGTGCGCTCAAGGGAGCGAACTAGATCCGACAGACGGAAGCCCTCGAGCGGCACATCGGCATCGCGCTCGATGCGGGCATCGACCGGGAGCAGATAGTTCTCGCCTTCGAGCTGGACGCCGTGCCCTGCCACATAGACGGCGACGGCAGAGCCGGGCTCCAGGCCTTGCGCCTTGTCGAGGAAGCTGCGCACGAGGATGCGCAGATCGCCCGCATTCAGGTCACGACCTTGTATCACCTCGAAACCGGCGCTTGTCAGGCTTTGGGCGATCAGGCCCGCATCGTTGACGGCGGTCGGCAGTTGACGGCCCTCATAAGCCCCCTGCCCTATGACGAGTGCAAGGCGCTCCTGGGCGTCGGCTTGGGATGCTGGGCCTACAATAGCCGACAGGAGGAAAACACCCACAACGATATAACGTTTCAGATGGAACACGGTCAAGGCCCCCCTTTGGCCCGCTTACCGGGGCTTAGGCCGACCAGAAAAGGCCAAGCCAGTTGAATGGCCCGTGAACAAACCGGGGCAATGGGATTGTGCCTCAGCGTCGCGTCATCGTCAGGTAGACCACGAAGGCACCGATCGCGAGGGCGAGCCCCATGATCACCATCTGGCGCGCTTCGCCCGTGAATGCCGCATCGCGGTACATCTGGGACAGGCGCTCGGCGCGTTCAGGGTCTCGCGACATGAACATGC
>JALYFY010000135.1 GCA_030777385.1 Pseudomonadota bacterium
ATGGAGGGATGGGAGGCGTAGAGATCGGTGAAGCCGGAGCGCGGGTTGTCGAGGCAGAGCTCCATGACGCCGGAGGGCACATCCGGCAATTCGCTCCTGCCCTGGATCTTCACGAGGGCCGAGATCAAGGCATCCGGGTTCTTCGTCAGCTCCACGGCGCCCGCATCGGCCAGATACTCACGCCGGCGGGACAATGCAAAGCGGATGATCAGGGAGAGCTGCCAAGCAACGGCGATGCAGGCTGCCGCAATGATGATGACAGCGAGGCGCCCGCCCTTTTCCTTCGTTTCCTTTTCCTTTGTACCGGTATCGAAGCGGCTGGTCTTACGCTTGGTCGAAAGGGTCCAGAAGCCCCAATAGCCCGACCGGTCTCGCAGCCAACGATAAGCCTGCTCACCCAGGAATGAGACGATGCCCACCACCAGGACGGCGATGGTCATGGTTCTCACGTCCTCGTTGCGGATGTGGGTCAACTCGTGCGCAAGCACCGCCTCCAGCTCCCGATCATCCAGCAGATCGAGCAGGCCGCTGGTGACGGTGATCGTATACTGGTCCGGCCTGGTGCCCGATGCGAAGGCGTTCGGCGCCTCGGTTTCCAGGATCCTCAGCTTGGGCATGGGGAGCCCACGGGAGATGCAAAGGTTCTGGAGCAGGTTGTAGAGGCGAGGGGCCTCCGTGCGCTCGATACTTGAGGAGCCTGTGGTTAGGTTGAGGATGAAGGTGTTGAAGCGTAGGCCGCACCAGATCCAGAGGCCGACAAGCGCGGTCACGACCGGAGAGACCCAGAGGGCATTCCGCAGTCCGGCCCGCAGCAGGGGCTCGAGCGAGGTCTCGCCGCTCGCGACCCAAGGTCCGACCTGCCACAACAGAGCCAAACCGAAGGTCATGAGGTAGAACATCAGGAAAAGCCCGACGATCAAAGCCACTGAACGTCGGCGATTGGCTTGGATGTGGGTGAAAAGGCCAAAAGCGGGAAGCATGGAGAGGTCTTCAGAAGGCGACTTTAGGAGGCGCTTCAAGGGCTTGGCGCTGGTCTTGTCCGACATCGAAGAAGACCTGCTGCCGGAAGCCCATCAGCCCTGCGAAGATGACGGCCGGGAAATGCTGGATGGCGGCATTGTACTCCCCGACGCCATTGTTGAAGAAGCGCCGTGCGGCCGCGAGCTTGTCCTCGATATCGGCCAGATCCGTCTGCAGTTGCTGGAAATTGGCGCTGGCCTTGAGGTCTGGATAAGCCTCCCCGAGGGCCATGAGCCGCCCCAGAGCCCCGGACAGGGCTCCTTCGCTGGCAGCCTGCTCGGCGGGGGTCTGAGCCTTCAGGGCTGCATTTCTGGTTTCGACGACCGCTTGGAGCGTCTCCCGCTCGTGAGCCACATAGCCCTTTACCGTCGCGATCAGGTTGGGGATCAGATCGTGGCGCTGCTTCAGCTGCACGTCGATGTCCGCAAAGGCTTGGGCCACCCGGGTCCGCAGCGTGACGAGGGTATTATAGGTAAAAATTCCATAGAGCACGAAGAGGGCGACAATCCCCCAGGCCACCCAATCCATGTTCTTATTCCTTCACGACGACGGAAATTGCCATGCCACGAGCCTGCCGTTTCGGCAAGTTACGTCATTTCACATGAGGATCATAAACTCAGGGTTAAGCCATGCGTCAGTATAGATCGCTCCAGGGTGGCTCCAGGCTTTGGAAAACCCCCGAAATGCCTTGAAAAATGGCTTGCAATCGCCCATCTAAGGACTTGATTTCAATTGGATTCGCGGGGCTGCCGAACGGCTTGACGAAGCGGCATCTAAAGCCGCCTCTCGCGAAAGGGCAGACCGTTTTAAGAAAGACCAACCTTGACCGATCCGAACGATATCCGCTCCGGCGGCCCCGGCGGGGACCAGCCGGCCAGCGACATCAAGCTGATTTCCATCGTCGACGAGATGAAGCGCTCCTATCTCGATTACGCCATGAGCGTGATCGTGAGCCGCGCTCTGCCCGATGCCCGCGACGGCCTCAAGCCCGTGCACCGGCGCATTCTCTACTCGATGCACGAGAACGGCTATACGCCCGACAAGAAGTACGTGAAGTCCGCCCGCATCGTCGGCGATGTGATGGGTCAGTACCACCCGCACGGCGACAGCGCGATCTACGACGCCTTGGTGCGCATGGCGCAGGACTTCTCGCTCCGCCTCATGCTCGTGGACGGGCAGGGCAATTTCGGCTCCGTGGACGGCGATCCGCCGGCGGCCATGCGCTACACCGAGTCCCGCCTCGCCAAGGCGGCGATGCCGCTGCTCGACGACATCGACAAGGACACGGTCGACTTCACGCCCAACTACGACGAGTCGAAGGATGAGCCGGCGGTTCTGCCGGCGCGGTTCCCGAACCTTCTCGTCAACGGCGCCGGCGGCATCGCGGTCGGCATGGCGACCAACATGCCGCCGCACAATCTCGGCGAGGTGATCGACGGCTGCATCGCCTTCATCGACAACCCGGACATCTCGACGGAAGACCTGATCGAGATCATCCCCGGCCCCGATTTCCCGACCGCGGGCCTGATCCTCGGCCGC
>JALYFY010000136.1 GCA_030777385.1 Pseudomonadota bacterium
TCACCGCATTCGTCGCAAGCTCCTGAAGCGCCATGGCCAGCGCCAGCGCCATCCGGGGCGACAAACGGAGTTCGGGACCCTTCAGATGCAGACGGTCCTCGCCCTGGCCGGAATAGGGCGCAAGGGCTTGGGCCACGATTTCGCGAAGCTCAGCGCCCTCCCAGCTCTCCCGGGTCAGCACGTCATGGGCCCGAGACAGAGCGATCAACCGCTCCTCGAGAGCCTTCTTGGCCTCCTGTGCCGTCGGGGCATTGCGAAGCGTCTGCGAGGCGATGGACTGGACGGTGGCCAGGGTATTCTTCACTCGGTGGTTCAGCTCGTTGATCAGAAGCGTGCGTTGCTCTTCCGCCTTCTTTTGATCCGTGATGTCGCGCTGAATACCCCAGAGCCGCTTCAGCTGCCCGTCTTCGACAACGCCGATCATGCTGTTGGCGAAGTGTTTTTGGCTCCCATCCGCATCCTGCTCGACGGATTCCAGGTTGGTGATGCTGTAGCCCGAGTGGATGATGCCGGCCAAATAGGCTCTCGCCTCCGGGTCGGAAGCCGGCAGCGGAAAATCAAGCGTCTTGCCGATCAGGTCCTCGGCGCGCGCAAGCCCATACATCCGGGCCATGGCGTCGTTGCAATCGACAAAGCGGCCGTTGCGATAGGCTAGGTCGATCTGCTCTTCCGTCGGCAGGGATGTGTCGAGAGGAGGGCTGAACTCCAGAAGCCAGATTCCCTCGGAACTGTGCGCGATGAAGGAGCGATAGCGCTCCTCGCTCTTGCGCAGGGCTGCCTCGACGTTCTTTTCCGAGGTCACGTCCCACTGGGCGCCGAGCGAGCGCACGAAGCGGCCTGAGGCATCGCGAAGGAGCTTGGTGCGTGCGGTGATCCAGCGCGTTTTCCCCGTATCGGCGCGCGAGATCCGAAATTCATAGTCGAGCTGGAAGCGGGCAGGATCCGCAACGGCGCTCCGCGTCTCAGACTCGACCCGTGCCCGATCGTCCGGATGCACGAGGGCGATCCACTCCTCATAGGAGAAGGATTCGGCCCGGTCGTCAGGCAGCCCATACAGCTCCAGATATTCCAGAGAGGCGGTGGCCCTGCCGGAGAGGCGGTCGAACTCGAAGCTGCCGATCCTGGCCGCCTCCTGCACCTGTCTGAGCCGCGCCTCGCTGTCGCGCAGCGCCTCCTCCGCACGCTTGCGATCGGTAATGTCGTTGAAGAGCACGGCCACCTGACGCTCATGCGGCTCGCCGATCCGGAAGGCATAGACATCGAACCAGCGCCCCATGGAAGGGGCGTGATTGACGAAGCGCGTCGGCTTACCCGTCAATGCGACCTTGCCGTATATGTCGAACCAGAACAGCTCGATGTCAGGCACCAGCTCGCGGATGGTTCTCCCCAAAGCGTTCCTTATCCCGGTCTGCTCCTCGAAGACTCCGTTGATCTCGATGTAGCGGTAGTCGACCGGCTTCTCGTTCTCGTCGAGGATGAGCTGCAGGATGCAGAAGCCCTGCCCCAACGACTGGAACAGCGCATGATAGCGCATCTCGCTCTCGCGCAGCGCGGTCTCATTGCTCTCACGCAAGGCCCCGTCGCTCTGGATCCTGTCGGTTGTCTCAGTTGCTGCGCAGTAGAATCCGGCGACTGTACCTGCCTCATCGCAGACAGGGGTCCAGGAGAACGTGAACCAGCTCATCGGACGGCCGGGGCGACCCGCCAGAGCAACAGGCCTGTCGGCGAAATGCTGCGCTTCACCCCCCATCGTCGCCTCGACGATGGGGCGATACTCATCCCAGATCTCGGCAAACAGCTCCTTGTAGGCCTTGCCCAGGGCGTCAGAATGCTTGATGCCGAGAATAGGAACGTAGCTGTCGTTGTAGAGCGATGTGAGCGCAGGACCCCAAGCGATATAGACAGGCTGGCGCGAGCCAAGCATGAGATCGACTAGGGTGCGCAGGCTTTGCGGCCAAGTATCGATGGGCCCAAGAGGCGTTGCCGACCAATCGTGATTACGGATGCGTTCGCCCATCGCGCGCCCGCCCTGGGGCCAATGAGTCCCTCCTGCAGCCTGCCGGGTCGTACCCTGATCGAGGTTCGAAGGTTCGATTGCCGTCCCCCCGGCGGCGATGTCATTCATCGGGTGTTTGCCTGTTGTCGGGCAGCTGCCTTGGCAGGCGTTCCAGGGGCGCTCCAGCCCGGTCTTCCTTCAGCAGGCGAAGAATGGCCGGCTTCAAGAGGCTGCGGCACTGCTTGAACTCAACCGTTAAGCTGATGGGAAGGGTGAGTGCCGGAGACCGGGAAACATCGAAGCTCATGAAGGCTGCAGGCATGTCTTCCCCTGTGGGTCACGCACCTTATTAGGATATAACAGGTTAAAATAATCCCGATCGGCCCGCGATCAAGGCAAGAAGCAGGCCGATCAACGGAGCGGCTCTTCCTTACGGGCTGAACCCACCAGTCATATCGATATCTTGCTGTCTTGCCTCTGAAGGTGTTTGGACCACCGTCGAGGCTTAGGAGGGCGTTGTAAGCACCTCAACCGCGATAGCGCAGCGCATCGACAAGCAGGGCGAAGGCCGACGTGAGCCGAAACCGGCCTTTGCAGCACATCGCATCAACCTGCAAGGCCCAGCAAAGCTAACGCGTGTAATCCTCCACCGGGTGGCTTGGCTTCAGCCTGTAATGACATTCGGATTCCTTCCATGACAAACATTCAACTTCCTGACGTCAGCGTCACGATGGCACTGGTGGCCAACCTGCAGGCAAGCCTGCCCGACTTCGGCCGCATCGTCGATCAATGCGGGCATCCGGCGCCCGCCTTGCGAAGGCTCGGCCTCGTACATTGGGAGAACGGACGCTTCGACACAGCCGCCCGGACATTTGCGGCCGCCCTCTCACTGATGCCGGAGGATTCTGACCTCTGGCGCGATCTGGCAAGCGTCTACAGCGCTTCCGATCGCGACGAGCAGGCGCTGACGGCGATCCGGATGTCCTTGGAACTCGATCCGCAAAGCGCTCAATCCTGGCAGACCCTTGCCAGCGTGGCAGACCGGCTGGATGACATCGAGATGGCGGAGGGCGCCTACCGGCGTACGGTCGCTCTCAACCCGAAGGCTGCTGCTGCCCATCTTGGGCTTGGCCTGCTGCTGTTCAGGAAGAAGCACTACGCAGAGGCCCTGGCTGCTATGCAGGTGTCCGTGGACCTTGACCCCGTCAACGGCTTGGCCCATTTCGCCCTCGGCCACCTATCCTTCATCGCATCCGATTTCACGCGCTGCGCGAGAGCGTTCGACGAAGCCGCCCGGCTGACATTTCCGCTCGATCCGGCAGCGCGGCAGAAGCGGGCGCGGGCTATGACATTCCAGGCCATGATCGAAGGCCGCGTCCAGGAAGCCCTTCAAGATTATCCCGCGGTTGCAGGCGAGGACCGTGAGGATCTCGACATCGTCGCACGGGATGCTTTTTCCGTTCTCAGCGCCTCCGGTCATCTCGAAGCGGCCGCCGAAGTCGGCCGGATGCGGCTGGCCGAAAAGCCCGACGACCCGGTTCGACGCTATCTGCTCGACGCGGTCCTCGGGCGGAGCATGACCGCCGCTCCCGTGGAATACATCGAAAGCTACTTCGATCAGTTTGCCCCCCAGTTCGACAGCAAACTGCTTGAGACGCTTCAATACAACGCTCCGCGCCAGATGACGAAACTTGTGGCGAGCCGCCGGACCGGGTTCAAGCACATGCTCGACTTAGGCTGCGGCACCGGACTGGCGGCCCAGGAGTTGCTGGCGTTCGGCCCAACCTTGGTCGGAGTCGATATTTCATCAGGCATGCTGGCTGAGGCAGCAAAGCGAGACGGATACACAGAACTCGTCAAGTCTGAGGCTGTCGCCTATCTTGAGACGACGCCAAGCCACTTCGATCTCATCTTTGCTGCGGATTCGCTGATCTATTTCGGCGATCTCGGACCGCTCCTGCGCGCTGCGGCCGGTGCCATGGTGCCGGGAGGACTGTTCGCCTTGAGCATTGAGGTTGCCCCAGGAAACAGCTTTACGCTGCAGCCTTCCGGCCGCTTTGCTCACTCTCTTGCATATCTCGAAGCAACAGCCGCCGACTTCGTCATCCTGGAGGCCATGGAAAGCAAGATCCGGCTTGAGGCAGGGCGCCCGGTGTCCGGTCTCTACGTGATCCTGGAAAGACGCTGACAGCGTGCAGAGCTGGTAATCTGAGCGGGATGCGCATCTGCGACGAGGACGGGCCAGGGACTTGCCATTGAGGCTCTGGCCTTGTCCTCCATCGCGATTTTCGCTCTCACCGTGCAAGGCTCCTGTCGGAGTGCTATCAGGTTCGGACCTAGAGCCCTTGTGATCGGCAGAGCGAGCGTATGTCAGACGTGGCGAACCGGATTGTCGGCTTTGTGCCCAGTACCTTGCAGGCGTTGCGGTCGCTCTGGTCCCCTGGGGGCTCACAGGACCGTCTACAGGCGAGCATTCGGCAGGCCGAGCTTGAGGGCCTCCGGTTCGCGTTCTACGCCCGGCTGACGGCGATCATCGTCGTTTCGGTCTGGCTGGTCTGGCTCGTCCCATGGCCACGCGATCTCTATTACGGAGCCTACGCCTTCGGGTTCTTCGTTCTGGGCTACCTCCCGTACCGAGTGCGGCACCATCCTCATGGCGAGGCGATCAAACTTGGTTTTATCGTCCTCGATGTCGTGTTGGTGTCGGCTGCAATCCTGGTGCCTCCCCCAGCCAGTCTCGGCAACGAATGGCCCATCCAGACCCGCCTGCGCGGCCAGGAATTCCTCTACGTTCTCCTTCTCCTTGGAGAGGCTGCGCTCACCTACTCCCCGAGGAGAGTGCTCTGGACGGGCGTGTCGATCCTCATCATCTGGTCGGTCGGGGTC
>JALYFY010000137.1 GCA_030777385.1 Pseudomonadota bacterium
CAGGATATGGCTGCCGAGTGGTCGCAGACCTTGGCGGCCGTCGAGAAGACGTATGGGGTTCCGCGCTCCGTGGTGCTCGGCGTCTGGGGCATGGAGACCAATTTCGGCAGCTTCACCGGATCGATCTATGCGATCCGCGCGCTCGCGACGCTGGCCTATACGGGCTACCGGGGCGACTTCTTCAAGGAGGAGCTGCTCACGGCGCTCCGGATCTTGGAAGAGGAGCATGTGGACCGCTCCAAGATGCTGGGCTCCTGGGCCGGAGCCATGGGGCAAACCCAGTTCATGCCCTCCAGCTTCATGAAATACGCCGTTGACGGCAACCGGGACGGGGTGCGCGACATCTGGTCCTCGGTGCCGGATGCCATGGCCTCCACGGCCAACTACCTGCGCCAGCAGGGCTGGCAGCCGGGGCTGCCGTGGGGCCATGAGGTGGTGCTGCCGAAAGGCTTCGACTTCCGGCATCTGAAACAGGATTTCGCCCGCTGGCAGGCTCTGGGCCTGCGCCGACCGGACGGGAAGGCCCTGCCGCGCTCAGGGGAGGCCACCCTGTTCCTGCCGGGCGGGGCGGATGGACCAGCCTTCCTGGTGACGGCCAACTATGACGTGATCAAAACCTATAATTCTTCGGATGCCTACGCCATGGGCGTCGCCCATCTGGGCGATCGCCTCCTGGGCGGGCTGCCGATCCAAGGGGCATGGCCCAAGGACCAGCCCATGCTGGACAAGGACCAGCGTCAGGAACTGCAGGAGCGGCTTGCCGGCCTAGGCTTCTACGATGGCAATGCGGACGGCAAGCTCGGGTCCAAGACCCGGGAGGCCCTGCGGAACTTCCAACTCAGGCGCGGCTTGACCCCGGATGGCTATGCCGATGTTGCAGTCTTGCGCGAATTGCGCGCAACCCGCTGACGAGGTTCCTAAGAGGCTGTATAACGAGGCTGGTCCGGAAAGAAATGGAACCTGCCGATGACAATGGTCCCGACCCTTCGCCGTCTTGCCCTCGTCCTGCTTCTCGCAGCGGGCGGCGGCTCCGCGGCCCTGGCGCAGTCCGGCTATTACCAGCAGCCAACCTACCGGGGTGACCCACGGGCCTATCCTCCCGGCTACTATCCTGGAAAGCTGGTTCAGCCGGCGCAGCCTCAGCCGCAGCAGGGATTCAGCATCCGTCGCTTCTTCGGGGCTCGGGAGGAGCCGCCGGCGCCGGCGCGCAAGCCCGTCGCGCGGCCCCGCAAGCCTGCACCGCCACCAGTAGCCGTCGCGCGGCAGGAGAAGCCGAAGGTCGATGCGGCAACGCATGTGGTGGTCTTCGGGGATGCCCTCGCCAATCACGCGCGTCAGGGGCTCGATTCCCTCTTTGCGGACAATCAGGATGTGGCGGTCGTCCCAAAGACCCGCGGAGACTCAAGCCTCGTTCGCGCCGATCCGGCCGACTGGCCCAACTTCATCAAGGCGACGCTCGACAGCGGCCAGAAGGCCAGTGTGGCCGTCGTCATGCTGGGAACGAACGACCGGCAGTCGCTCAGGGAAGGTGAAGAGACGGTCGAGCCTTTGTCCGACCGGTGGAAGGAGCTCTATCGCCAGCGCGTGGACGCAATCATGGGCACCTTCAAGGAGCGCAAGCTCCCTGTGGTCTGGATCGGCCTGCCGCCCATGAAGAACAGCAAGATCTCCGATGATCTGCTCGCCATGAACGAGATCTACAAGGACAGCGTTCAGCGCAACGGCGGTGCCTATGTGGATATCTGGCCAGGCTTCGTGGACGAGGAGAACCGCTATACGGCGATCGGGCCGAATGTGGACGGCGAACCGACGAAGCTGCGCACCGACGAGGGCGTGTTCTTCACCAGGGCCGGCGCCCGGAAGGTCGCCTTTTTCGCCGATACGGAGATCAAGCGGCTCTTAGGCACCGGGCAGCCCGGAACGGCAACGGCGGCTGCGCCCACTCCGGGAGAGGCTGCACCTGCACAGGGCGCTGCCACGCCCGCGGTCGAGGCGGCGCTGCCCGCTCCCCCGGAGGCCGCCACACCGGCGGCCCTGCCCAGCAAGCCGCTAGTGGGACCCGTTCTGCCGCTCACCCGCCAGGATGTGGCGCCGGGCGGCACGCTGGTGTCGGCGCCTCCGAAACTCAGCGGCGACCAAGCCTATCCCGTGCAGCGCGCCCTGCGGACCGGGGTTCCCCCAAGCTCCCGGCCCGGACGGGCCGATGATTTCCGCTGGCCGCCGTCCTGACGGAAAGCTGGAAGAAAACCGGTGGTTTCTTCCACTTGACCTGACAGGCGCCTTCCGGAGAGGCGTCTTCAAACCGGAAGCCCGGATTCAGACCGGCAGGGTGCTGGAGCCCATCAGGAAGGTGTCGATGGAGCGGGCGGCCTGGCGGCCCTCGCGGATTGCCCAGACCACCAGCGACTGGCCGCGGCGCATGTCGCCCGCCACGAACACCTTGTCGCTCGACGTCCTGTAGCTCTTGTCGTCGGCCACCACGTTGCCGCGCCGGTCCATGGCGACGCCGGATTGCTCCAGGAGCCCTTCCTTCACGGAGCCGGCAAAGCCGATGGCGAGAAACACGAGATCGGCCCTGAGGATGAACTCGCTGCCGGGAATCGGCTGGCGCCTCTCATCCACGCGGGCGCACTGCACGCCGACCACGCGGCCCTTCTTGCCTTCGATGCCAAGGGTTGCGGCCTGGAATTCGCGCTCGGCGCCTTCCGCCTGAGACGAGGAGGTGCGCATCTTGGTGGGCCAGTAGGGCCACACCGTCAGCTTGTCCTCCCGCTCAGGGGGCTTGGGGCGGATGTCGAGCTGGGTGACGGAGAGCGCGCCTTGGCGGAAGGCGGTGCCGACGCAGTCGGATGCGGTGTCGCCGCCGCCGATCACCACCACATGCTTGCCCGCAGCCAGGATCGGCTCGGCGGTCACGTCCTCGCCGCCGACGCGCTGGTTCGACTGGGTGAGATACGGCATCGCGTAATACACGCCTGCCAGCTCCTGGCCCGGCAGGTTCGGGTTGCGGGGATCCTCCGCGCCGCCGGCGAACAGCACCGCCTCGAACTCGTTGTGGAGCGAGGCGAAGCTCTTGTCGACGCCGATGTTCACGCCGCAATGGAAGACCACGCCTTCGGCCTCCATCTGCTTCACGCGCCGGTCGATGTGGTACTTCT
>JALYFY010000138.1 GCA_030777385.1 Pseudomonadota bacterium
TTGACCATCCTGTACGTGTTGACCCCAAAGCCTTCCATGTGCCGGTAGCTGGCCGGGATCCCGCGCGGGCTGAACAGATGCGTCAGCATGTGCATGGACTCGGGCGTCTGGCTCATGAAGTCGAAGATGCGGTTCGGCTCCTGGCGGAAGGTGATCGGGTCCGGCTTCAGAGAATGGATCACATCCGGGAACTTGATGGCGTCGCGGATGAAGAAAACGGCGAGGTTGTTGCCCACGAGATCCCAGTTGCCGTCTTCCGTGTAGAACTTCACCGCAAAGCCGCGCGGGTCCCGGGCGACTTCGGACGAGTCGCGGCCGCCGATCACGGTGGAGAAGCGGATGGCGAGGGGCGTCTTCTTGCCGGCCGTCTGGAACAGCTTGGCACGGGTGTACTTGGAGGCAGGCTCGTCGCCGATCTTGCCCGTGACCTCAAGCTCGCCGTAGCACACGAAGCCGCGGGCATGGACAACCCGCTCAGGGATACGCTCACGGTCGAAATGGGTGATCTTTTCAAGGAACTGGTAATTCTCCAGCGTGGCCGGGCCGCGGCTGCCCACGGTGCGCTGGGATTGGTTGTTGGTGATCGGATGGCCCTGCCGGTTCGTCAGAACCTTGTCCGAAGTGCCCGACGGTGCTTTGGGGTTCTTGTCCATGGTTGTCTCCCTTGTATTGCCGGCCATAGCTCGATTGCTCGGAGCCAAACATCCGACATAGGCAATGGTTTCGCGGTATCATGCTCATGCGGCGAAAGGGAATACCTGATGCAGGGGGCGTGAAAGGAAATAGACCCTGCCGAAGACGAAATGCTCTCAGGTCATGCGAAAACCTGCACTGTTTTGCATGAAACATCGCTGCACCGCGACGGCAGGGATGCTTCTTCACATCCTGCGGAACTTCAGTCTCTAGACAAAGACGCGATCGCCCTGCTCGTCGATGATCTGCTTGCCTTTGGCAACCGCGAAGGCGGCTGCTTCATCCTTGCTGGGATGGGTTTCGGCACGCACGAAGCGGTGCTCCTTCATGCCGGCCTCGAAGTCCTTCTCGATAACTCCCGCGGTCTGGTACCCTCCTTTGGCCGAATAGGGTGCAGGCCGGATGCGAAAACCCTTGTATTCGACAGCATCGGCCGCCGGCTCCTCTTGCCTGCTTGTGCTGCCGCCGCCTGTAAGCCGGGTCCAAAAATCTTTGAAGAGTGATGCCATCGCTGCAACTTAACACAGGTTTGATTCGCTACGCTGCAGCATAGCCCGAGACGGCGCAGCAGAGCCATCTCCCACGATCTTCCATCACGATCTGCTGATTCAAGCTGACGCTGGGCTTAAATGCCTTGACGGCGCAATGCCTGCGGCCAAGTCTGAGGACCAGAGTACAGCTTCGAGCGATGTGGGGTATGCCATCATGAAGTATCCTTTGTTTGGATTATGCCTGTCTGGCGCCCTCGTGACCGGCGGTCTTGCCTTCGCCCATCATGGCTGGGGCAGCTACGATGCCGGAAGGCTGGTGTCCATGACGAGTGCCGTTCAGCAGATCCAGTGGGAGAACCCGCACGTCACCGTCGTCGTGAGCCATGAGAACAAGAACTGGGATGCGGTGCTGGCGCCCCCCTTCCGCATGAGCGCCCGAGGCCTGCAGCCCGAGATGATCAAGCCGGGAACCTCCGTGACCCTGGAGGGATATCCGTCGACCAGAGCGGATACGGAGATGAGGGCCGAGCGCATCATCATCGGCGGCAAGACCTACGAACTGCGCTAGGCGCACCATGTATCTCGAACTCCTTGCCGCGCTGGAGGCCTCCTGGCTCGGCCATGCGGGACGCCACTCGGCCTGGCTCTACACCACGGCAAACCTGCTGCACGTGCTCGGAGCAGCGTTCGTGGTAGGAGGCATAGCGGTCTTCGACCTGAAGGTTCTGGCGGAGCACGGCAAGCACGCATGGCAGGTTGGGCGCTATGCCATTCCGCTGGCTGGGGCCGGACTGGCTCTTCAGATCCCCACTGGGATCCTCCTGCTTGCCGTGGAGGCGCGCGCCCTTGGGGTGAACCCGGCCTTTTACCTAAAACTTGCCTTCATTGCCCTGGGACTCGTCAATGTCGCGCTATTCCATGCCCGCTTCAGCACGGCCCTGCGCGCCGGCGCTCTTCCTGCTGAAGCGCGGGTCTATGCTCTCGTCTCGCTTGTCGCCTGGATCGTCGCGCTCTTGGCAGGGCGAATGATCGCCTATCTCTAAAGCATCGCATGGATCCTAGAAGTGAGATCCATGCGATGCTTCTTCTTTATGCTAGCGCAGCCGTTCCCCGTGGCTGCGCATGGATGCAGCAGCGTCGTTTCGATTCATCCCCATGAGGTCTTTCATGCGCGCCCAGTTGGCGCTTTGCGGCTTCTTTCTCTGCTGCGGCACGGCTTGGGCCAATCCAGGCGGCTCGACGGAAACGGTTCAGCAGGCCATGTGCCGCCTGATCGAGGGCGCCGCGCAGGCTCAGCGCATCCCTGAAGAGCTGCTGACCAAGCTGATCTGGCAGGAAAGCTCCTTCCGCCCAGGCGCTGTCAGCCCGGCGGGAGCCCAGGGAATCGCCCAGTTCATGCCGGGCACGGCCAGGGAGCGGGGACTGGCTGACCCCTTCGACCCTGAGCAGGCCATTCCGAAGGCTGCCGAGTTCATAGCTCACCTGGCAGAGCAATTCGGCAACCTTGGTCTTGCGGCGGCGGCCTATAACGGTGGGCCGGCACGGGTCGCATCGTGGCTTGCGGGCCAAGGGGGGCTGCCCACCGAGACCAGGAACTACGTCGTTGCCGTGACAGGCCGGTCGGCGGAGGAATGGGCTGCCGAGGCCAGGGAGCGGAAGACCACCGAGGAGCAGAACGCAAACACTTCAGAACAGCAGACCTGCCGGCAGATCGTTGCCACCCTGCGCCTGCCGGGCCGCCGCGATACGATCGAGGCACCGTTCGCACCTTGGGGCGTTCAGCTGGCCGGAAATTTCTCGAAAGATCGCGCCCTGGCGGCCTTCAGGCGCACGAGCCAAGCCTACGCCTCGCTCCTGAAGGATGCACGGCCCATGATTATAGGAACGAGGCTGCGCTATCGCGGCACAAGAACCTTCTATCGTGTCCGAGCGCCCGCCGAAACGCGGCAGGCGGCAGAGCAACTGTGCAAGAGCATTCGGACGGCCGGCGGCAGCTGCATCGTGCTGCCGAGTTGAGAACGGCCCGCATCGTCGACGGCTCGACGAGCGTGGATGCGAGCCTGTCTTTGGTCAGCGGCGTTGCGGCCGGAGCGAGCGCGCCAACTCGCGGATGACGTTGTCCTCGATGTTGAGGTTCAGATCGTTGTCATCGTCGGACACATCGTCTTCATCCGGAGCCGGTGTCGCGGGCCTGGACAGAACGGCCCCTTGAGGCGCACCCCGTTCGGGGGAAGGCGCCGGAGGGGCGTTACGCTGCCCGGCCGGTGGCTCGGCAGGATTGCGCGCCGGGGCGTGGGGTGTATAGCCTCGGGGCGTCGCATAACGGTTCTCGAGAGTGTCGAGCAGGCTGTTGAGAGCCGCGTTCGACATCGGAACCTCGGGAGCCTGAGGTGCTCCGTCCAGCGCGATGGAACGGTTCTGGTAGGCGACTTCCGTGGTCACATCCGGGCCGAACCATGAGAGAGGTCGGAAATCCCTGGCTTCCTCTTCGCTCTCGAACATGACGGAGATCATATCCAAAGGGCCCGGCGTCACGTAGCGCGTGATCTGGATGTCGCGGGTCCCGACCGTCAGATGGGTGAGCAGGTAATCGAGCTTGCCGGGCGTGACATCAAGCAGGGCTTCGGCATGGGCCCGCGGAACCTCCGTGCGCTCCTCGGTCAGCCCGCCAGAGCCCGGCTGGATCAGCACAAGGCTGCCCTTGTCGCCCTCGACAACCACATAGGAGCTGCGGTCGGCCTGATTGGGGAAGTGGCCTTCCGTGACACGATTGCCTCCCCTCTCCTTGCGGATCAGGCGCGCAAGAGAAGAAGCAATGAGATAACGTCTGGAAGTAACCATATTGGGTTCTCTACTATTTACGGGCCGTTACTTACCTGTTCGTAGAACTGGCAGCATCTGTTATCAATAGAACGACATTGCAAATCATACCGATGAGGTAACTAGCCTCAGTTTGACACGCAACAACGTTTGCAAGTGTAAAGGCTTGAGCTTGTAAGCACCGGTTTTCTGAAAGCCTATGATGGCGTTCCCGTGGCAAAGTTCAATGGATTGTGAGGAAAGCTTCCCTGGTTTTGCCAATAAAGTTAATTTCGGAGGGTGAGCTTTCCCGAGATGACAATCCAACGCACATCTAGTCAGCACATGACTGCAGAACCCGACTAGATCGTTGCCGCTTTTAGCCGAGTCGCAGCATTCCGGCTGTTAAATAGGTTAAAGGCCTCAGCACCTCTGACAATGCTGAGGCCCTATTGGTCCCGGTAAAGCGCTTCTGCCTACTCGCTCGATTTTGTCTTCGGCACGTAAGGACCGTTGCCGTCGAAGGTGTAGGCGGTCTTCACCGTGGTGTAGAACTCCTGCGCGTAGCGGCCCTGCTCGCGCGGACCGTAGCTCGAGCCTT
>JALYFY010000139.1 GCA_030777385.1 Pseudomonadota bacterium
GCCCACACCCTGCTGCTCTGGCTGACGCCCGCCCTCGTGCTGGTGCTCGGCGGCATCGGCGCCTACGCGGCCGTGAGACGACGCCCGCAGCCCGCCGCAGCCCTCGACGCGGAGGAGCAGAAGGCCCTCGACGCCCTGCTGAAACAGGACCGATCCGCCTCCTGAGAAACCTTACCAACATTTCATCTTGGCGTGAGGGTATCGTAACGCGCCGATCCCTATCTTGCTCCCATGACGAACCGACAAGGGTTCATCCAGGAGAGACAAGACATGTTGGACAAGGTTTCCACTCCCGTCCGCAAGCGCACTGCAAAATGGCTTGGCGCAGCGGCCGTGGCCGCACTGATCGCGGGCGGCGCCGTCGAGAGCGGTCTGGTTGCCCCCAATGCCGCCCATGCCGAGCTGCGCTCCATGGCCCAGCCGGTGCAGGGCGCGCCTTCCTTCGCCGATGTGATCGAGCGGGTGAAGCCCGCCGTCGTAGCCGTGAAGGTCAAGGTCCAGAATGTGGCCGATCGCAACGATGACGGTGACGGGCAGCAGTTCTCGATGCCCGATCTGCCCCCGGGCCATCCGATGGAGCGCTTCTTCCGCCAGTTCCGCGATGGTGAGCGCGGCGAGCGCGGTCCACGCCAGGAGCGTCCGCGCCGGTTCGGCCAGTCCCTCGGCTCCGGCTTCTTCATCTCGGCCGACGGCTACGTCGTGACCAACAACCACGTGATCGACAAGGCCACGGAGGTCGAGATCACCATGGACGACGGCAAGACGCTCGAAGCCAAGGTCGTGGGCACGGACCCGAAGACGGATCTTGCCCTGCTGAAGGTAGAAGGCAGCGACTTCCCCTACGTCCGAATGGCCGGCCAGAAGGCTCGCATCGGCGATTGGGTGGTGGCCATCGGCAACCCGTTCGGCCTCGGCGGCACGGTGACGGCCGGCATCGTGTCGGCCCAGCACCGCGATATCGGCGCTGGTCCCTACGACGACTTCATCCAGATCGACGCCTCGGTGAACAGGGGCAACTCCGGCGGCCCCACCTTCAACCTGTCCGGTGAGGTGGTGGGCGTGAACACGGCGATCTTCTCGCCGTCGGGCGGCAATGTGGGCATCGCCTTTGCGATCCCCGCAACCACCGTCGAGACCGTCGTGGCCTCGCTCAAGGACAAGGGCTCCGTGACCCGCGGCTTCATCGGCGTACAGATGCAGCCGGTGACCAAGGAGATTGCGGAAGCCATCGGCCTGAAGGAACCCAAGGGCGCCCTCGTGGCCGAGGCCATGAAGGATGGTCCCGCCGCCAAGGCCGGCGTGAAGACGGGCGATACCATCATCGCCGTCGACGGGCAGCCGATCGCCGAGGCCAAGGACCTGTCCCGCAAGGTGGCCAATGTGGTCCCGGGCAAGACCGTGTCGCTCACCCTCTGGCGCGACGGCAAGGAGCGGACCGTGACCCTGGAGGTCGCAAGCCAGCCGAAGGGGGTCTGACTCTTCGGATAAGAGAGTAGGGCACCAGGCCTTTAGTGTTGATTGCCCCCGACACCTGGTGTCTTCTGCCCACGGCAGGCTGGCCTTTTCCCCTCCAGGGCCGGCCTGCCGTTGGGCTTTTTCGTGCGTGACAGTAGGCTTATGCGGATTCTCATCATCGAGGACGACAAAGAGGCGGCCTCCTATTTGGTCAAGGCGTTTCGCGAGGCAGGCCATGTGGCGGACCATGCCGCCGATGGCCTCGACGGCTACGCCATGGCGGAGGCAGGCGACTACGACGTGCTCGTGGTCGACCGCATGCTGCCGAAGCTCGATGGCCTCTCCTTGATCCGCTCCTTGCGCGAGCAGAAGGTCGAGACGCCCGTCCTTATCCTCTCCGCGCTCGGGCAAGTGGACGACCGGGTGAAAGGCCTGCGCGCCGGCGGCGACGATTATCTCCCCAAGCCTTATGCCTTCTCCGAACTCTTGGCCCGGGTCGAGGTTCTGTCGCGCCGCCGTGCATCCGCGCCCAATGCCGAGCCCACGGTCTACCGCATCGCCGATCTCGAACTCGACCGCCTGTCCCACCGCGTTACGCGCTCGGGCCAGGAGATCGTGCTGCAGCCGCGGGAGTTCCGGCTGCTCGAATACCTTATGAAGAACGCCAACCAGGTGGTCACGCGCACCATGCTGCTGGAGCATGTGTGGGACTACCATTTCGATCCACAAACGAATGTGATCGACGTCCACGTCTCGCGGCTGCGCGCCAAGATCGACAAGGGCTTCGACAAGCCGCTCATCCACACCATTCGCGGCGCGGGCTACATGGTGCGCGT
>JALYFY010000140.1 GCA_030777385.1 Pseudomonadota bacterium
CGCTTTCAAAGTCCGACTCGTCACTCCGTCTGCCCCTTGAGCCCCCATCCTGACGAGGTTTGGAGTTGTGAGCTAGACCTTCAGAAAACCCAGCAGCGCTTCGTTGGCGATCTCCGGCTCCTCGTGATGAACCCAGTGGGTGGCGCTCTCGATCCAGCGGATGTCGCCGGACTTGCATAGAGCAAGGCTTGCTTCGGCCAGCCCCTTCTCCAGAAACCGATCACGGTTGCCCCAGATGACGAGCGTCGGAGGCTGCACGGTGGCGTCCTTCATGCCCGGCCGCAGCGGCAGGGCCCGGTACCAGTTCAGCATGGCCGTCAGCGCACCGGGCTGCGACCATGCCTTCTCATAGCCAGCGACATCCTCATCCGAGAACGTGCCGCGCCGGCTCGTGCGCAGGAGCGCGTCCTTGAGGCTGCGATGGCCGTTGGCCGACAGCATGGCCTCAGGCAGGCGCGGCATCTGAAAGAAGCCTGCATAGAGGCTCCTGAGCATCTGGGTCGGATGGGAGCGCATATAGGACCCGACGACGCTCGGATGCGGCGCGTTAAGCGCAACCAGCCCGGCGATGCGGTCAGGATAGCGGGAGGCCGTCCACCACGCGACGAGCCCGCCCCAATCATGACCGACGACGTGAAAGGTCTGCCGCCCCACTACATCCGCCAAGCCGACCACGTCCTTTGCCAAGGTGTCGAGGTCATAGGCGCGGCGGCCTTCGGGCTTGTCGCTGAGATTGTAGCCGCGCTGGTCGGGCACGAGCACGCGAAACCCGGCGTCAGTCAGCGGCGCGATCTGGTAGCGCCATCCCCACCAGAACTCCGGAAAGCCATGCAGCAGGATCACGAGCGGCCCATCCACAGGCCCCGCCTCGATGCAGTGAAGCATGATGCCGTTGGTTTTGTGACGGACGCCGGGTGTTTGAGAGCCGATGGCTTGTTTCATGGATTGTCCCGTTTCGACCTCTTACGCGTGAGCCGATACCTTGACCTTGAGCTTCGGCTGATCGTCAGTGGCCATGAACTGCGCTTTGGCGAGTTCCGCAAAGCGGCCACCCTTTGCCACAAGCTCCTCGAAGGTGCCGCTCTCGATGACGCGCCCCTGATCGAAGACGAGAATGCGGTTGGCGTTGCGGATGGTGGCAAGCCGGTGGGCGATGACGAAGGTCGTGCGGCCCCGCATCACCTCTTCCAGCGCTCTCTGCAGTTTCTGCTCGGTGGCGGCATCAAGCGCGCTCGTCGCCTCGTCGAGGATGAGGATAGGCGGGTTCTTCAACAGCGCGCGGGCAATCGACAGACGCTGGCGCTCGCCGCCCGACAGGGAGCGCCCCCGCTCGCCGATCACCGTATCGAGCCCGTCGGTCTGGCGGGAGATGAACTCGATGGCCTGTGCCCGTTCCAGCGCCTCGATCATCTCCGCATCCGTCGCATCGGGCCGTCCGACCTGCAGGTTTTCGCGGATCGTGCGGGCAAACAGCATGGGCTCTTGAAACACCACGCCGATATTGCGGCGCAGCGACGACAAGGTGACGTCGCGGATATCGAGCCCATCGATGCGGATGCAGCCCGATTGCGGATCGAAGGCCCGGTGCAGAAGCCCCAAGGTGGTGGACTTGCCGGAGCCGGTGGCGCCGACCAGAGCCACGTTCTCCCCGGCATGGACGGCAAAGGACACGTCCTGCACCGCAGAGCGCTTGCCGTCATAGGAGAAGCTCACATTGTCGAAGACCACATCGCCGCCGTAGCGCTCCACGTCCGTGGCATTCGGGCGGTCATGCACCACAGGCGCCGTGTCCAGTATGTCGAAGAACTCCTGCAGCTTCGGTGCCTGCATGAAGAGCTGGTTGATGAAGCTCACCGCCTGCTCCAGCCGCCCGATCAGCATGCCCGCCATGCTCATGAAGGTGACGATCTCGCCGATGCTGGCCAACCCGTTCAGGTGCAGCCAGGTGCCGAGCAGAAAGATCGCCGTGACCGTGATGGTGGCGGACGCCCGGGAGGCGACGGAGGCAATCGCCCACCAGGAGAGCACCGGGTTCTGCGCCTGGAGCAGTTGATGAATGATACCGCGCAGGGAGCGGGTTTCCGCCTCAACCCGGGTGAAGGACTGGATCACCGGCACGTTGCCGAGCGCGTCCGAAGCGTGCTCCGCGAGGCTCGAATGATAGCGCTCGACGGAGCCCTGAAGGGTCTCGGTCTTGCGCAGCACGATGGCCGTAAGAACGGCAAAGATCGTCACCAATGCTACGAGCAGAAGCCCCAGGCGCCAGTTCAGGAACACGGTGAGCGGCAGAAGAACCACGAGAGCGATGAGCGCCGACATGTGCTCGCGGAAGAAGCCGAGCCAGAGCCAGGACATGCCGCCCGAGCCTTCCAGCATCACCTTCAGCACACGGCCCGAATGGGTGGAGGTGTGGAAGGCGAGCGGCAGTTCGAGCACATGCTCGAAGTAATTGGCCACGACCGCCAGGCGACGACGATGCGCCAGGCGATCCGCATGGAGCGCCACCAGGGCGCCCGCCCCAATGGAAAAGAGCCCGAAGGCCACCCAGGCCATGATGAGCGGCGTCAGAACCCCGAAGGTCACCGGCGGCGTGCCCGGCACTTGGCCGCGGGTGAGCACGTCGATGATGCGGCCGAACAGGATCGGCTCCGCGAAGGCTGAGATCGCAAGAGCCACATTGGCAAGCGCCAGCATGGCGCCCACCCGCAGGTCGGACCCGAGCTGGCCGAGAACACGTATGTAAAGTCTGATCAGCCGCATGCGGATCTACCTGCCAACGGGGCGAACTCCACGACGGAAACTCCGCTCCCGATAGAGAGTTGCGTACAGCGCTTCATTCGAGGGTTCGGACAGCCTGCATGCATCCGTCA
>JALYFY010000141.1 GCA_030777385.1 Pseudomonadota bacterium
GCCTCCTGTCACAGGAGCCTGCGTGTCAGCTCCGGCACAGGACCGTGCCTGCTCCCACACTGCGACGCCTCGCGAGCGCGCCCCTCGGCAGGACCAAGCTAAGCAACGATATAGCTCAGCTTGCAGCCAAGGTCAAGAACAAAGACGGAACACTGCTCCTGCCCGCTGTGTCATTCCCGGCCGGAGCGCAGCGCAGGGGAAGGGAATCCATCGGCTGCGCGTGAGGGTGCGGGTGGATCCCCTTCCCGCACTGCGTGCGCCGGGGATGACACCCTCACCAGCATGGAAGCACCAGGTGCGGCCATCCACGTCTGAGGGGCCACAGCAGCAAAGACGGGGATCCCCGGAACACGTCCGGGGATGACGGGGAGGGTTGGAGGGTGGTGTCATCCCGGACGAGCAAAGCGAGGGCCGGGATCGTCAGACAAGTAGAGGATCAGCCTCAGGATGAGGCTGGCTTGGTGGGATATGAAAAAGGCGGCGCTTCCTTTCAGAGGCGCCGCCTTCGTTCGTTCAATCGTCGGCTGTTACGCCATCGTCCGCTCGACCACGTGATGACCGTCGAGCGTCACATGGCCTTCCGGCTCCGCAACGGCCCGAGCCGCGCGCTTGCGATCCGGCGTCACCGCTTCGGCCGCCAAGGCTTTCAGGGCCTCGTCCAGGGTCATGGTCTTCTGATCGGGGCTTCCCAAGCGACGGATGGAGACCGTCCGCTCAGCGGCCTCCTTGCGTCCGACCACGAGAAGCACCGGCACCTTCACGAGCGAATGCTCGCGGACCTTGTAGTTGATCTTCTCGTTGCGAAGATCGGCCTCGACGCGAAGACCCGCGGCTTCGGCAGCCCGCACCACCTCCCGGGCGTAGTCGTCGCCCTCGGACGTGATGGTGGCCACCACCGCCTGCACGGGCGCAAGCCAGAGCGGGAAGTGGCCAGCGAAATGCTCGATCAGGATGCCGGCGAAGCGCTCCATGGAGCCGCAGATCGCGCGGTGCACCATGACGGGCGTCTTCTTCTGGCCGTCCTGGTCGACATAGAACGCGCCGAACCGCTCCGGCAGGTTGAAGTCCACCTGGGTGGTGCCGCACTGCCAGTCGCGCCCGATGGCATCGCGCAGCACATACTCGAACTTCGGTCCGTAGAACGCGCCCTCGCCCGGGTTGATCGCCGTCTTGATGCGTCCGCCCGACTGCTCCTCGATCTGCTTGAGGACGCGGGTCATCACCTCCTCGGCGTGATCCCACATGGCATCCGTTCCGACGCGCTTCTCCGGGCGGGTGGACAGCTTCACGACGATCTCCTCGAAGCCGAAATCGGCATAGGTCGAGAGGATGAGATCGTTGATCTTCAGGCATTCCGCATCGAGCTGATCTTCCGTGCAGAAGATGTGCGCGTCGTCCTGGGTGAAGCCGCGCACGCGCATCAGCCCGTGCAGGGCGCCGGAAGGCTCGTAGCGATGCACGTTGCCGAACTCCGCCAGCCGCAGCGGCAGGTCGCGGTACGACTTCAATCCGTGCTTGAAGATCTGCACGTGGCCGGGGCAGTTCATCGGCTTGATCGCAAAGATGCGATCATCCTCCGTCTGCGTGGCGAACATGTTCTCGCGATACCAGCCCCAATGGCCGGAGGTTTCCCACAAGGCCTTGTCGAGGATCTGGGGCGCGTTCACCTCCTGATAGTCGCCCTTCAGGCGGCGGCGCATGTAGGAGATCAGCTCCTGGAACAGGGTCCAGCCTTTGGCGTGCCAGAAGACGACGCCCGGCCCCTCCTCCTGGAAATGGAACAGGTCCATCTCGCGGCCCAGGCGGCGATGGTCGCGCTTCTCGGCTTCCTCGAGCTGGCGGATGTAGTTGTCGAGATCCGCCTGGGAGGCCCACGCCGTGGCGTAGATGCGGGTCAGCATGGGGTTGTTCGAATCGCCGCGCCAATAGGCGCCCGCCACCTTCATGAGCTTGAAGGCGGTGCCGATCTTGCCCGTCGAGGTCATGTGAGGGCCGCGGCAGAGGTCGAACCAGTCGCCCTGGAAGTAGATCTTCAGATCCTGCCCTGCGGGAATCGCGTCGATCAGCTCGATTTTGTAGGCTTCGCCCTTGTCGGCAAAGACCTGCTTGGCCTTCTCGCGGCTCCAAGTCTCCTTGGTGAAGGGTTTGTCCTGGGCGATGATCTCGCGCATCTTCGCCTCGATGGCGGCGAAATCCTCCGGGGTGAAGGGCTCGTCGCGGGCGAAGTCGTAATAGAAGCCGTTCTCGATGACAGGTCCGATGGTCACCTGCGTGCCCGGATACAGCGCCTGCACGGCCTCGGCGAGCACGTGAGCGCAGTCGTGCCGGATCAGCTCCAGCGCGCGCGGATCCTCACGGTTCAGGAATTCGACCTTGGCATCCTGGGTGATCGGGTCGGCGAGATCGGCGACCGTGCCGTCGAGAGCCATGGCGACCGTGCGCTTGGCGAGCGACTTGGCGATGCCTTCCACGATCTCGCGGCCGGTGATGCCGGGGTCATACTGGCGCTGGGCGCCATCGGGGAATGTCAGGGTAATCATCATGCTTTCTCCTGGCTCACTCCTGCCAACGGAGCAGGTAAGCGGGGCCGACGGTCGTTGAGATGGAAAGGCGAGATCAGCCGCCGTCAGGTTCGGCTGCCTCGCAGGTGATCGCAGAGGGATTTTCCGGCGCGTTGACGCCCCGCCAGCGACCATAGGCCCACGGCTTATACCAGGCTGCGTTTCCGGGCAACGTTTCCGGCACAAGATCGAGCCCCGAGGTCCCGAAGGGCCCGCAGCGGCAGATCCGTGAAAACCCCATCCAGCCCCCGGGCCAGAAGCCATGCCGCTGGATGGCCTCGTCCGTGTACTCGGAGCAGGACGGCAGATGGCGGCACTGGCGGCCGATGAGGCCTGAGAGGCTCAGCTGGTAGCCTCGGATAGCCCAGTGCGCCGCCCTCTGAATGGGACTCGGCATCTATTCCGCGCTCTTGCTTCGTCGCGCCTCGATCTGGTCGAGGGCATCGACGACCGCATCGAAGGTAAGAAGGATCGAAGCGTGGCGGGCCTTGTAGTCGCGCAGCGGCTCCAGAACCTTCAGGTCTTCCCACTTTCCTTCGGGCGGCCTTCCGTCGGCCTTGAGCAGGCGGCTTGCCGTCTGCCGAACGTCCCGGAGTTCATCCGCCGTCGAGCCGATCACATGGCGTCCCATGATAGCGCATGACGCTTGGCCGAGGGCGCAGGCCTTCACGTCATGGGCGAAGGCTGTGACCACGTCGCCGTCGAGCTTGAGATCAACCGTCACCGTTGAGCCGCACAGCTTCGAACGCGCCGTCGCGGATGCATCGGCGTCAGGCAGCCGCCCGAGAAGCGGGATGCTGGCGGCAAGCTCGAGAATGCGTCGGCTGTAAATATCGTTCAGCATGACAGCCTGTGACATTACGGTTGGGAATATACCCTTTATATGTGTTGCAATATCAAATACACACCAAGAGGTAACTCCGTGAGGTGCTTTTTGTCAGCGATTGGCGCAAGAAGCACATCAATCCTGGGAAGCAATCAAGCTTCATCTTGTAAGAAATTTCAGAAAGGGGCCTTGCGTGAACGATGTGGTAAAGTCCTTGTCCCCGCGTCTGAGTACAGCGGCCGACATGCCTGCTGCAACCCCGAGCCGCGAGGAAGCCGAGGCGGCTGTTCGTACCCTCATCCGTTGGGCAGGGGATGATCCGACCCGCGAAGGCCTGCACGATACCCCCAAGCGCGTCGCCAAGGCTTTCAAGGAACTCTATTCCGGCTACGATGAGGATCCCGACCAGATCCTCAATAAAATATTCCGTGAGGTCGAAGGCTATGACGATATCGTCCTCGTGCGCGACATCCCCTTCTACTCCCATTGCGAGCACCACATGGTGCCGTTCTTCGGCGTAGCGCATCTGGCCTATTACCCCATCAAGGGGGTTGTCGGGCTCTCGAAGCTTGCCCGCCTCGTGGATGCTTTTGCCCGCAGATTGCAGACCCAGGAAACCATGACCGCCCAGATCGCCATGGCCATGGAAAAGGCGCTCAAGCCTCGCGGTGTGGCGGTGATGATCGAGGCCGAGCATATGTGCATGTCCATGCGCGGCATTCAGAAGGCCGGCGCGCTGACCCTCACCACGCAGTTCACGGGCGTCTTCAAGGCAGAGCCCGCCGAGCAGGTGCGCTTCCTGACCCTGGTGCGGAACAGCAGGGGCTAAGGCTTCCCATGGGTACGTCGCACACTATGACTTTCCCCAGCCCCGGGCCCAAAGCCGAACTTGAAGAAGGCGCCGTGCTTTCCCCCCGCTTCGGCGCGGACGGACTGGTCACCTGCATCACGACCGACTTGGGCACCGGCGAGATCCTCATGGTCGCCCACATGAATGCGGAAGCCCTGGCCAAGACCCTCGAGACGGGAGAAGCCTGGTACTGGTCCCGGTCCCGCGGGGAGCTCTGGCACAAGGGCGCCACGAGCGGGCAGATCCAGACCGTGGTGGAAATGCGGGTCGACTGCGACCAGGACGCTCTCCTGCTCAAGGTGCAGGTAGCGGGTGATGGCGGCTGCTGCCATACGGGCCGCCGCTCCTGCTTCTACCGCAAGGTCGAGATCACCGATGGCAAGCCGCACCTCGTGATCGACTGAAGGCAGCGGCTTTCCTGTAATGGAGGGCTGCCATTCACAAGTGAGCGGGTGCATTTTCCTGCCCCAGTCGGTAGAGATCACCGGATGACACGACGTGACCTTCTTCTCGCGCGGGTGGCAGCCAGCGCCATCTTCTTCGGCAACGGCTTCGGTATCGGCACCTGGGCGGCGCAGCTTCCCCGGTTCAAGGTATCGCTTGGCCTGTCCGATGGGCAGCTCAGTCTTGGCCTCCTGGCCTTTTCCCTTGGCGCGGTTGCGCTCATGCCGGTGATCGGATGGGCGGTTGCCGTCGTGGGAAGCCGGACGATGACCCTGATCGCGGCCTTTTCCTTTGCGGCGGCCCTGACTCTTCCAGGCTTCGCACCCAGTCTGAGCCTCTTCATCGCCGCCTCCCTTGTCGCCGGTGCCTGCAACGGCACGATGGACATCGCGATGAACACCAACGCCACCGTGGTGGAACGGGCCTGGGAGGCGGCGATCATGTCGTCGTTCCATGCCTTCTTCAGCTTGGGCGGCCTTGCGGGGGCAGCCGTTTCCGGCCTCCTGATCGCCTTCGATGTCGGCATCGTGCCGACGCTGCTCATCTCCTGCCTCGGAATGGGACTTCTCTTCCTGGCGACTGCGTTCTGGACCATGGAAGAGGCGGAGAGAACCACGGAGGGCCATGGCTTTGCCTGGCCGCGCGGGGCCGTCATCCTCCTGGCGCTGCTCGCCATGTTTTGCTTCATGGTGGAAGGCGCCATCGTCGACTGGTCGGCGATCTACCTCCAGACCGTCGCAGGCGCGAGCTTGGAGGCTGCGGTGACGGGCTTTGCTGCCTTCTCGCTTGCCATGACGATCTGCCGATTCATGGGCGACTTCGTGGTCCGTCATCTCGGCCGCGTCCGCACGATCCAATTGGGCGGATTGCTCTCGGCTTTCGGGCTTGCTCTGGCGATGATCCTGCCGCACCCCCTGCCCGCCTCCATCGGCTTCGCCCTCGTGGGAATCGGTCTTGCCAACACCGTCCCGGTCCTCTTCAGCACCGCAGGTCAGATGGACGGTATCCCGCCGAGCATGGGGGTCGCCATGGTGGCGACGCTGGGCTATGGCGGCTTGCTGCTCGGGCCGCCGCTCATCGGCTTCGGCGGCGAGATCCTCAGCCTGCGGGCGATGCTGGGCCTGCTCATCGGCTTCGCCTTCATCATCATCGTCATGTCGCAACGGGCTTTGCAGCGCTCTACTGTTCAGTTTTCCCCAACCTGACCTAATTGAAACTTTGAGGCGCCATTCACGCCCTCTTCATAAGAGGCTGGCATGAATAGGAGGCAAGGGCCTTGGAGTTGAACGATGTTGTGGGACGGGATCGCCCGGCGCAGCGCTGGGTCAGGGGGCGGCGGGGGCGGAGTGGCGGACATCAAGCCCCCCGTTGAGCGGGATCCCCGGTCGAAGGTGCGGATCGGATTGGCGCTGGGCGGCGGCGCCGCGCGAGGCTGGTCCCATATCGGCGTTCTGCGGGTACTCAAGGAAGCGGGCATCGTGCCGGATGTGATCGCCGGCTGCTCCATCGGAGCCGTGGTGGGCGGCTGCTATGCGGCTGGCAAGCTCGACGAGCTCGAGGCCTTCGCCCTGTCGCTCACCAAGCGGCGCGTCATGGGGCTTCTGGACTTTCATTTCAGCGGAGCCGGGCTCATCGCGGGCGGGCGCCTGCAGCGCCTGCTCGATCACGATCTGACGGACAAGCGGGTCGAGAACCTGCCGGTCCGCTTCTGCACCATCGCGACGGAGCTTGTGAGCGGCCACGAGATCTGGCTGACCCGCGGCCCCCTCGTCCAGGCCATGCGGGCGTCCTATGCTCTTCCGGGAGTTTTCGACCCTGTGATGATCGGCGGCCGCTGGCTCATGGACGGGGCGCTGGTCAACCCGATCCCGATCACGGCCGCTCGGGCCCTGGGGGCCGACATCGTCATCTGCGTGAACCTCAACGGCGAGGTGCGGGTCCGCGGAACCGTCATCCAATCCTACGATGCGGAGACCAGCGACGAGCAGGAGATCGAGGAGGCCATCGAGGATGCGCCCCGGCGCTGGGGCATCTTTCCGGGCTCGCGAGGCGACAAGCCGCGTAAGCCGAATGCGCCGGGAATGGCGACCGTGATGGTGGATGCCTTCAACATCACGCAGGACCGGATCGCCCGCTCGAGGCTTGCCGGCGATCCGCCCGACATCATGGTAGCCCCGAAGCTTGCCAAGATGGGCCTGTTCGAGTTTCACCGCGCGCAGGAATGCATCGCTCTGGGCAAGCAGGCGACGGAACGCGCCCTTCCGGATCTTATGGAGTTGCTGCAGGAATCGCAGGCGCGTTGAAGGACTTCCCGGTGAGACCGACTTCGTTCACCGGGATAGGGTTCCGTCAGGCCGTCGCGATATATTCCTTGATGGCCTGAGCCTCGGCCTCAACCTCCTCGAGGCGAAGCTTCACCACGTCTCCAATGGAGATGATGCCTGCAAGGCGCCCGCCTTCCACCACCGGGATGTGCCGGAATTTCTGCTTGGTCATGAGTTCCATGACGTCGTTGATGGAGGTCTGTCCCGTGCAGGTCACCACCTTCTCCGTCATGAAGCGGGAGACAGGCTCTTCCAGGGCTTTTGCGCCCTGCGTGGCTACGGCTCGGACGATGTCGCGCTCCGAGATAATGCCCGAGACCGGCCTCTGACCGTCCACAATGAGAAGGGCGCCGATCCTGCGTTCCGAGAGAACCTTGGCTGCTTCACCCAAGGCCTGTGCCGGCTCGATGGTGACCACGTCGCGGCCCTTGAGTCCAAGGATCATGTTGACGATCATATTGTCCCTCCCGTTGCGCGAAGGCGAAAGACCGTCAGCCCCCGCATCCGCAAGGCTAAAAGCCGGGTTCTCCACCCCTGACACCGGGATGAGAACCCTCCATCAGCCCAAGGATGATCGGGGTAAACCGTGTCGGTTTCAAGCCGAGATGCGGCGAGACCTGGCGGGAAGGGGGTCCAGCAGGGGAAAAGCCAGAAGCCCTACGACGAAGCCCCCGATATGCGCCTCCCAGGCGATGCTTGCATCCGAGAGCCCGAGGGGCTGAACGAAGGCGAACACATAGTTCGTGGCGAACCAGATGCCCAAGAAGATCAGAACCTGCCGGTTGCGGATCATATGGGCAAGGGTCTCGCGCGGCCGCTCGTGGGGCTGGGTCAGGCGCCCCTCCCAATGCCAGGAGGCCGGCGCGAACATGAACCAGGACGCTGCGGCCATGAGGCCCGAGACCGCGCCGGATGCGCCGATCATGGGCAGAACCTGCAAGGGGTTCATGACCGCATAGAGAACCGCGCCGCCCACAGCCGAAGCCGCCAGCAGAATGAAGAACCGTCCAGCCCCGCACCGCCTGACGATCGGGGTGCCGAAAGCAGCCAGCCAGACGCTGTTGATGAGCACGTGCGCCCAGGAACCATGCAGGAACGCATAGGTCAGCGCAGTGAAGGGACCTCCCTCCCCTCCGCCCAGGACATATTGGGCAAGCGCCGTGAGAGGGGTCAGCGTATCCTCCGGCACGCCCTCGCGCAGGGACTTCATGACCTCCTCGACCTGCACGCCCCCGAAAGCCACGGACCAACGCGCCGGGATCACGGACCAGTCGATGAGCAGGGTGAAGTCTGATTCGTCCGAGAGAAGAAGCCGGGCTGCATGGATGCCGACAAGGGCCACGAGGCAGAGGGTGATAACGGCCGGCAGGTTGAGAATCGGCTCACGGGTGCGGGGCGGGTTTGGGAGCATGAATGGCTTTTGCATGGGCCGCGACATAACTGCTCATGTCGGCGGTGTTTCGAGGGGCTCGGCAGGTTAGCGCCTATGTGGCCTCTCTTGTGAGAAAAACCAACAGCTTAGCTCATTCTCCCAATGCCTAAGAGGAACCCATCTCGTCATCTGCGGCTACGCTTTAATTTTTTATTAACCATAAAGGAACCGCTTTAAGCGCGACGCGTTAACTCACCTTTTACTTTCCGCTTGAGCCTTAAATGTAACCATGTCAGTTTGGTTAAAAGAACATTAACCGGCTGGTGGGGCATGCGGCAGGATTATTTCAAGAACGGCCTTTTCTGTGGCGTAAATGGGAAGTCAGCGTTTTCGGGCACGTTCGTCAAAGCCGCTCTCCTTACCTTATCGCTTTTCGTTTCAGGCGCTGCCGCTCAGGCTCAAACCCTGGCAGCCCTGCCCGTTTCCAGCAGCGCCATCTCGAGCATGGGCGTTGCCAAGCCGCTTCAGGGCTGGTCCAAGTTCTGCGAGACCTATCGGTCCGAGTGCGCGGTCAATGCAGCTGAAGCCGACGTCATCGACCTTACGCCGCAGGCTTGGAAGACCATCGTTTCGGTCAACCAGCGCGTGAATTCCAGCATCAAGGCCGTGACGGATGCAGATCACTTCGGCGTCGTCGACACCTGGGGCTTCCCCGATGACGGCCAGGGCGACTGCGAGGATTTCCAGCTACTGAAGCGCCGCCTGCTCGTCGAGACCGGCCTGCCGCGCCGCGCCATGCGCATGACGGTGGTGATCGACGAGCTGGGCGAAGGTCATGCCGTGTTGATGGTGCGCACGAATCGGGGCGATTTCATTCTCGACAACAAGACCTCGTCCATCCTGCCGTGGCACCGGACGGGCTATGTCTACATCAAGCGCGAGAGCCAGGACACGATGGGCTGGGTTTCCTTGGGCGGCATCGCTTCCTCGCCGACCACCACCGCAAACCGCTAAAAACAAGCCGGCGCATGAACGCCGGTTTGCCTCTTCCGTCCATCGGCAAGGCAGACTCAGGGGCGGATCAGTCGATCCGCCTCATCTCTTTTGCGAAACGCTTCCAGTTGTCCACGTAGCTCCGGGCCGACCAGCGAAGCCGCTCGATCGCCGCCTCGTCGAGCACCCGGATGGCCTTGGCCGGCGCACCGACGATCAGGGAATTGTCCGGAAACTCCTTGCCTTCCGTCACCAGCGCATTGGCGCCCACGAGGCAGTTGGCACCGATGCGCACATGGTTGAGCACCGTTGCTCCCATGCCCACCAGCGAGTTCTCGCCGATGGTGCAGCCATGCAGGATGGCCTTGTGCCCGATGGTGCACCCTGCCCCGACGGTCAGGGGTGCGCCCATATCCGTGTGGAGCAGCGCTCCTTCCTGGATGTTGGTGGCCTCGCCGACATCGATCAGCTCGTTGTCGCCGCGGAGCACGGCCCCGAACCAGATCCCCACATCCCGCGCCAGCCGGACCTTGCCGATCACATGGGCGTCCGGCGCGATCCAGAACTGGTCGGGCTCGGGCAGGATCGGCGCGATGTCGTCGAGGCTGTAGATCGGCATCTATCGTCCTGGATGAGAGGGGCAGCAGAATTCTCAAAATTCTGCTGCGAAAGGCACCTCTTATTCCTCGATATCCGTATCGAGGATGGCCATGGTGAAGTTGAACGAGCGGTCCCCGTCCTCGTCATCCACGAAGAGCACGCCGACGAATTCCTCACCGATATAAACTTCCGCCGAGTCGGTCTTTTTCGGGCGACCGACCACACGGATCGAGTGGTTCGCAAAGGTCTGGCGCAGGTAGCGCTCGACTTTAGCCATCTCGTTTTTGTCCACTACAGGTCCTTTCTTGATGTCACGGATGCTGACTTGCCATGCCCGGCCAACGCGGGCAAGCGGAGTTGGGTCCCCCGAAGGGACCCCTCATCCTAGATTCCATCCGATTCCGAGAAGCGGTGATCCATGGATCGGGCAGGCTCCGCGCAGCCGGCAGTGCCGACGACCCTCGCCGGAACGCCTGCCACCGTGGCGTTATGAGGTACGGGCTGCAGCACCACCGAACCGGCAGCAATTCTTGCGCAATGGCCGACCTCGATATTGCCCAGGATCTTGGCGCCGGCCCCGATCAGAACGCCGTGCCGGATCTTGGGATGCCGGTCGCCGCGCTCCTTGCCGGTTCCGCCAAGCGTCACGTCCTGGAGCATCGAGACATTGTCCTCGATGACGGCGGTTGCCCCCACCACAAGGCCGGTGGCGTGATCGAGGAAGATGCCTCGTCCGATCCGGGCGGCCGGGTGGATGTCGGTCTGGAACACGGCCGAGGAGCGGCTTTGGAGATAAAGCGCAAAGTCCTGCCGCCCCTGCTTCCACAGCCAATGGGCCAAACGGTGGGTCTGGATGGCGTGGAAGCCCTTGAAATAGAGAACCGGCTCGACAGCCCGCGTGACGACGGGATCCCGGTCGAGCACGGCGCTGATGTCGGCCCGGAAGGCTGCGCCGATGGTCTTGTCCTGCTCAACCGCCTCCAGGAAGATCTGCTCGATGATGTCGGCAGGCACAGCCGCATGGCCGAGGCGCGAGGCAACCCGGTGGATGACCGCAGCCTCGAGGCTCGGCTGGTGCAGCAGGGAGCTGAGAGCGAACCCGGCCAGAGCCGGCTCGGCCTGCACGATCTCTTCCGCCTCCGCACGCAGACGATCCCAGATCGGATCGACCGTTCCGGCGAGGGGATTCGGCGCTCCCGGCTTCAGGCGCGTTTGTGTCATGATAGGTCTCCCTGCCGGCTCAGCTATCGCATAAGCATAGATAATAAGCCCCGGCCCCTTACCACAGATCCAAGTAAGCCATGACCTACTCATTTTCGACCCCGGCCGCCAAGATCGTCGTCTCTGTTTCCGACAGCATTGCGACAGTGGCCATCGACAATCCGGCCAAGCACAATGCGGTCGACCTGGAGATGTGGAAGGCGTTTCCGGACATCATGGCCGCGCTCGACCGTGACCCGCAGGTCCGTGTGGTGGTTCTGCGGGGAGCAGGCCAGGAGTCCTTTGCCTCCGGCGCCGACATCGCGGAGTTCGAGACGGTGCGGGCGAATGCCGAAGGCGGCAGGCTCTATGAAGCCGCCAACGAGGCAGCGTTCTGGGCGGTGGCCCATTGTTCAAAGCCGGTGATTGCCATGATCAGGCGCTTCTGCCTCGGCGGCGGGTTCGGGCTGGCCCTGTCCTGCGACCTGCGGATCGCATCCGAGAATGCGGTCTTCGGCATTCCGGCCGCCCGGCTCGGAGTCGGGTACCCTCCGGGCGCCATGAAGCTGGTGACCGCCACCGTCGGCGCGCCGGCTGCGAAGGACCTGTTCTTCACCGCACGGCGGATCGATGCTGGGGAGGCCCAGCGCCTCGGCGTTCTGCAGCGGGTGGTGCCGGATGGTGAGCTGGAGGCTGCGGTTCTGGCGCTTGCCGGGGACATTGCCAGGAATGCGCCCTTGACGATCAGAGCCGCCAAGGCCGCCATCGACGAGGCGGTCGGCGTGGCGCATCCGGACATCGATCCCCTGGCTCTGGCCGACCTGTGCTTCGACAGCGCCGACGCGGCCGAGGGACGCATAGCCTTCCTGGAAAAGCGAAACCCGGTCTTCACGGGCCGCTGAGGGGAATTCTCACGCGCCTCGGCGATAAACGAAGTAGCGGCCCTCCGGCACATCCGTCTGGGAGGAGATGTCCTCGCAGGAGGGCAGCTCGAAGGCCCGGTCTGCGATCAGGAGCCCTCCCGGCTGAAGCAGGGCTTCGAGCAGGGGCGAAAGGCGCAGGGCCAGCCTGCGGTTCGCCTCCTGGTCGCCCGTGCCGATGTCAGTGTGGATCAGGGCCGAGGAGCCCTGCCCGAATCGCGCGATGAAGGCCGGCAGGGTCTCGAAGATGTCGCCCTCGATCAGGTAGCCCTCCGGGGGATAGCAATCGGGATGGGCCGCGGGCGATCGCTCGAACACGTAGATCTCGCGGCCCGGCAGCTTGGATCGCAGGTGATCGTAGGTTCGCCCGTTGCCGAGCCCGAGCTCGAGCACGAGCCCGTTGGGGCTGAGCTCCTGCGTGGCCCAGTTCAAAAGATCGCGCTGGGCGGTGAGCCGGCGAATAACGCTGTCGAGTCGGGTCATCCGTTTCTCCTGTCCCTACGGCATAGGAGGGACGGCCCTCCAAAGCAACGGCCAGGGTTCAGGGCCTGCTGGCCAGGAAATCCAACACGCCCTGCTTGTGGACCTTGTCGCCGACAGCAAGGTTATGGTCGCGCCCCGGGATATCGAGGGATGTGGCGTTCGGCATCAGCCTTGCGAGTTCGGGACCGGAGCCCGCTACATCGTCGTTGGTGCCCACGGACACAAGGGTCGGCAGCGTGATCGAGGCCACCTCGGCCCTTGTCAGAGCCTGCCGCGACCCGCGGATGCAGGCCGCAAGCGCCTTGAGATCGCTCCCGGTCTGCTCGGCAAAGGCGCGAAACATGCGCTGCATCGGATCGGTCAATTCATCGAGCGAACGCACCTCCATGGCGTCGGCGATGCCGAGCGGCAGGCCGACGCCGTCGACCAGATGGAAGCCCAGGCCCCCCAGAAGAACGGATCGCATGCGCTCCGGCGAAGCGAGCGCCATATGGGCCGTGATCCGTGCCCCCATGGAATAACCCATCACGTCGGCCCGCTCGATGCCCAGATGATCGAGGAGGCGGGTGGCGTCCTCCGCCATGCGGTAGGAATGGTAAGCCTCGGGATCGTAGAGTTTCTCGCTCTCTCCATGCCCGCGGTTGTCGAACATGATCACCCGGTATCCGGCTCGCGTGAGGGTCTTGACCCAGAGCGTGTTCACCCAGTTCACCGCATGGTTCGAGGCGAAACCGTGGATGAGCAGGATCGGATCGCCCTGCCCCTCATGTGGCGGAACATCCAAGTAGGCAATGCTCACGCCGTTGGAGTTGAAGTAGCGCATGGAACCGGGGATGTTTGGTGGATCGGGCGGCTGGCCGCAACCTAAGCACCGTGACGGCCGGATGCAACGCCTCTCCAACCTCCGCCCAACCTCCGCGTATCAGCATCCGAATTTTGCTCTAGGCGCATGGCCCTTCGGCCATTATGGTGCGCGCGAATTTCATCGCTTCAGAGCAACGGCAATGGCTGACAAAGGCACACCCCACTTCCACAACGATCCGGGCGTTCCCGTCATTCACGTGGGCTCGAAGGAGTTCATGTGCATCGGAGCGACCCCTCCCTTCGATCACCCCCACGTGTTCATCGACATGGGCTATGACAGCGAGACCATCTGCTCCTACTGCTCGACCCTGTTCAAGTATGACCCGTCCTTGAAGGCCGACGAAGCCCGCCCCGCCGAGTGCGTGTGGGAGCCCGATTTCGCGAACTCCGCCTCCTCGCGCTAAGTGCCCGGCCTATCGATTGCGGTTGTCGGCGCCGGGATCGGCGGCCTCACAGCAGCCCTTGCCCTGGCGCGCCAAGGCCATGCCATCACGCTCATCGAGCGGCGCACAGGCTTCAGCGAGGTGGGTGCCGGCCTCCAGCTCTCGCCGAACGCCAGCCGGATCCTGATGGGTCTTGGCCTGGGCCCAGCGCTGCGCCGGGCCGTCACGGAGCCGCAGCGGGTTGTTGTGCGGGGCATCCGCTCTGGCAAGACCATCGGACAGGTGGCGCTCGGGCCGTATATGCGGGAGCGTTTCGAGGCTCCTTACTGGGTGGTGCACCGCGCCGATCTCCAAACGATCCTTCTCGATGCCGTCAGGTCCGAACCCTCGATCCGCCTCGTCATCGGCCGAACCGTCGAGGATGTGGAGGACGGGCCGGGACAGGCTGCCCTCACTTGGGCGTCCGCCGGTGGAGCGCGCGAGACTGTCATGGCCGATATGATCATCGGCGCTGATGGGGTCTGGTCGAAGGTCAGGCAGGCGCTCGGCGACAAACAGCCTCCCGCCTTCCGGAAGTCCATCGCCTGGCGGGCCACCTTCGAGCGAAATGCCGCCCCGGCCGAGCTGGCCGGCGACGAGACCGGCCTCTGGCTTGGTTCGCAGGGCCATGTGGTGCATTACCCGATCGCCGGCGGGCGTCTCGTCAATGTGGTGGCCATCGAGAAAAGCGCCGCACCTGTGGAAGGCTGGGCTGATCCGGGCAACCGGGATAGCCTGCTGGCCCGCTATGCGTCGGCTGCCCCTGCCCTGAAGTTCCTTCTGGCCCAGCCGCCGGAATGGCTGCGCTGGTCGCTATACGACCACCCCGCCGCGCACCTCGCGAAGGGGCGTATCGCCCTCCTCGGGGATGCCGGGCACCCTGTCCTGCCCTTTCTGGCCCAGGGCGCAGCGCTCGCCATCGAGGATGCCGCGACCCTTGCGCTCCTGCTGAGCCACGCGCAGCCCGACATTCCACAGGTTCTGCAGACCTATGAGCAACAGCGCCTCAATCGTGCGAGGCGGGTCCAGAACGAGGCCCGCCGAAACGGGCGCATCTATCATGCAGGCCCCTTGATTGCCTTCGGGCGCAACCAGGTCATGCGCTATCTCGGACCCGAGGGCATGACCCGGCGGTACGATTGGCTTTACGGCTTCCGTATTCCTGAGTGACTGCTCGTGGCGCAAGGCCGGCACAGCACTTATGCTTGCACTTGGGCTCGCAGCCCGATAACCCTCATTCCTGAAGCGGACGTGGCGAAACTGGTAGACGCAAGGGACTTAAAATCCCTCGGGCTTTGCCCGTGCGGGTTCGACCCCCGCCGTCCGCACCATCATCGAAAATTCCCAACCTGCGACATGCCTTCGCGCCAATATTCGATGGTTGGAATTGACTCCTGCAAGCATGCTGGCAAGCTGGATGGCCTTAGGAAAAGGCCATTGCTTATGGACTTGGCAGTATCCCTGCTCATGATTGCCGTCAGCTTCTTCGGGATGATTTGGTTGCTTCTCTTCTGGTTCGGGGAAGGACATGCAAGGGCTATAGTCCCTTACACCGATGCTGCCGTCCTTGCCGATATCGACGCCTCAGGCACTGAGACGTCGGGTCCCTTCATTCCCATGCCGGACCACCTTCGCACCAATGACGAGATGGTGACCTGGATGACGGAGGAGCTTCCGAAGCTCACTGCCGCAATGCCAAACCCTCGCATGTAGGATCACGCGAGGGTTTGAAGCGATCAGTCGCAGCGGCGGATACGGCGGGTGACGGTGCGACCCCACTCGTTCTCTTCCTGAATGGTGATGTTGCGGCAGTTGGTTTCGTAAGCGCCATAGCGCGGTCCGTCACGCCGCGCATCCCGGCGTCCTTCTTCGTAAGCGCGTGCGCGCTCTGCATCGCGGCGCTCCCGCCATCTTTCGCGACGCTCATAGCGCTCCTGCTCGGGATCGCGAACGCCGATTTGAGGGCGCCCGTCGGGACCGATGCCGAAATTCAGCTGCGGCTGAGCGGTCGATGGTGAAGCTGCTATCAGACTGGAGCCGATCATGGCAGCGGCAAAGAAAGCGATGTTTCTCATAGGCAAATTCCCTATTCAATAATCGCGATCCAACGCTCGTGCTCACCACGAGTTCCAGCTTTACTCAACCTATAGACAAAGCTCCTACCCGTGCATCTGTTGCATCATAGGATTATACTTGCCCTATGCTTCCATTATTCCTGAATGTTGCTTTCGCTCGTTCAGGAGAGGAACAGAGCCGAGGCCACGACACTCGCGGCAACCATGAAGACCAGCATAAGCGGCGCTGCTATTGCCATCGAGGCAAGCAAGAAAAGCGAGAGGCTGAGGCTACGCATAACAAGGCTCCTGACGATCTGGAGCAGGAGCCTATGGTGAATCGTCCTTAAAAATCCCTAACTGGGGAGGCCTTACGGAGAACAGCGGCAAGTCGCGCGGGCTCCTTCATCTGCCTCATGATCATTGAGGAGATGCGATGAGCGGCTGGGCAGACTTTTCCTGTCGCGGGATCTTGTTCTCGTGAAAGCGGCGCACCGTGTCGGAGCCAACCCTTACCTTCACGAGGTTTGAGCTCTGTGAGGAGCCCGGGATCTCACAATCCTGCATGGCAAAAGCCTCATTGGCTTTGGGATTGTAAAACATCCTTTCACTGCGATTGTAGGTCCAGGGTTCGTCGCTGCAATTTCGACCGAATGCCCCCACGGTGTTCTCGATTGCCATCCATTTGAGGCCGGCCTTTGGGCACGTACCTTCATATTGCCCGCTATAGGCTCCTATCCGTGGATAGCAGCCCGTTTGTGCCTGCGATGCTCCAAGGGTTGCCAGAAGGACTGCAACAGAAAGGACCGTTCTGGCCATCAGCTTATTCCAAGATACTCAAAGGCCAAGATTAGCAATTCAGATTACGCTGGGGAATACCCCGACGGCTTCAGGGTCATGGTATCGCTGGATCCGGCACGCAAATCCTGCTCAGCCAACAGCTTTATTGCGGAACTGGTGAGCTTGAAGGGCAACCAGCCTTTCAGCGGTTGCTCCAGGCTCTCAGGGCAAGGATGGGAGTGAGAATCGGCCATCCGAAACCTGCGATCAGGATGTGGTCCAAGCCTACCCCGTCCTCCCCGTCTATCGTGGTCGATACCAGGAGGAGCAGGATCACGCCGCACAAATAGACCATCAAGACTTCACGCATCACTCAGCCCCACCTTATCGTTAAGGTCGAGCTTTGGACCAAGGAATGGCAGAATCCAATGCGACCGGGGGTCGCCTCAGGGTTGAGGTGGTCCGTTCATGGCAGGAGCCCAAGAGCAGGAAAGCTTTCCCTCAAGACCAGCAGCAAAGTTTCTAAGGGTCGTAAATTTCTTTTTTTCCAGAAACTTAGCCGCAACCAGCTCTCATTTCGCCCGTTCTCAGGCTCATGGATGGACAACCCGAGGAGGCTTAAGGATGTCCAGGCAGCAGCATCATGCTTATGCCACAGGCGGCGGGGGCTGGAGCATCGGCTCCAACGGCCTGACGGCAGCCGGCCGGTCCGAGCTTTTGAAGGATCTCGGTCGTCAGTTACAGACGGGCTATCAGAGCGTCCTGAGAGAGCCGGCGCCTGACCGGATCAGGCATTTGCTGGAGAGGCTCGAGAAAGACCGCAGCCAGAAAGGGGATGAGCTTTCCTGAAGCCCATCCGGCTCCCTGAACGAAGATCCTTCAAGCTCCTCTAAACCCCTCCAGCAAGATCGACATTTACCGACGACGGCGGTTGCGTTGGTCCGTCTGGCCACCTGCGTGAGCATCCCGGGGAATGAGGCTATAGATCAGGAAGCCAGCCAGAACGCCGGCGCCTAACAAGACATAGGGATAGGATTTGGCCGTCTGCACCACACCCGAGGCCGCCTGCTTGACCGAGTACATGGGCGCAGAAGCATGGATCAAGCTCTCGGCCCGCTTGAGATTTTCCTGACGGGTGTGAATTTCCAGGTCATAGCCCTCATCGTCTTCATGCCCATGAAGCTCGATGCTGTTTCGGGCAAAGCCGCCAGAGACCAAACGCTGAACGGCCTGATTGGCGGCCTTGCGGGATGGGAATGTTCCAGTGGCAACGGTGGTGTTTGGCATCAGTCAATCCTCTTCAAACTGCTGACGCCAATTCTCGGCAAGCGCCAAGGTTCCATGACGCGTGCCGAGAAGACATGCGGGATACGAGCTTGGCGGCCCCTTGGCAGCACTGCTCCAATGCCAGGCTAATTCCGGCGGGAGCTTTGGGCGGCCTTCTCGGCTTCCATCAGCACATCGAGCGCCCTCCACGGCTTTTGCATGAAGCGCACATCGCGGGGCATGTCATAGGTCTCGTCCTCAAGGGGGCGGCCGGACGTGAGGACAGTTCGAACCCAGGGCCATTTGATGCGCACGGTGCGGACCAGATCCAGGCCGTTCATCAAGCAGGGAAGACGGACATCCGCAAACAGGAAGGCAACGTCCTCGCTATGCTCCCGCAGATAATCCAAAGCCTCTTCGGCGCTGGACGTTTCCATGACCTTGAGATCGGTCTCCTCCAGGAGGGCTGCCGCCAAGCCTCGAACGTCAAAGTCGTCTTCGACAATCAAGGCTATGCGCTGAGGCTCGATCTTCTGTCCCATTCGGTTGTCTCCTTTACCGGACAATGGCTATGGGAGCCCATGCTGCGGGGCAGCTCTTTGAGGGCTCAATGGACCAACACGGAACCGGCGCCCTGAAACGCAATGCGGGGAAATCGGCGTGATGAAGGCAAATACGCTGAACAAGATACGCGTCATGAAGGCCTGGAAGCAGCCTTGCTCGCCAGGAGCGACAAAATTGGATAGGCCCGATCTTGGGTGGCGATCAGGCTGAAAACCCTCATCACAGAACGGTGAACGCAGCGCTCTGTTTCAGCTTGGCCATTGATAAACTGCAGAATGGTGCATTTTTTTGACCTAGAGGAACCTGCCAGCAACGTGTAGCTTAACCTTAGAAGCGCCCTTCCCACGCGAGATCCCTGCCGTGTTCAAGGAGACCCAGCTTCACCAGGAGTTCCTGGATCTGGAGCATCAAATGCGGCTTCTGGACCGAAAGTTGGCCGATGCCCTTCATCGCATTCGCCACGGATCTTCGGCAGATCTCATCGAGAACGCCCGTCAGGACGAAAGACAGCTCCTCTCTGAACTCGATCGATTGATGACCCGCATGCGCGCAATCGAAGGCCAGCTGCTGCAGATCCAGAAGCACGCGACGCGGCACTAAAGGGTTTCTATGGAACGCGGATTGTGGGCGTGTGCGAAACCGCACCTCACGACGTGGGCTTTAGGTCCATCGTGGCGCACCTAACGCAAGGTCATGACATCAAGGAGATGAGCAATGACCATGGACGAAACTCATCTCGTTTCTCAGCTTAGAGGCCCCCAGGACGATAGGCCTGCATTTCGGCTGTGCATCCCGATTGTGCCAGCCCTGTTAGGGATCCTGGCCGCGGTCAACGTGACGTCGGTCGTTTTCGTTCTCTTGGAATAAGCGCGTAGTCGCGTTTCTCACTCCAATTGGCCATGGCCGCTAAACCAGAGAACTCAGGAGAACTGCAGGGCAGCGTTTGCCTTTAGAGCTGCCCTGCAGGTTCAGTAGGATCTTAACGCAGGCCGAGGAACGACAAGATCGCAAGGACGACCACAATGGCTCCGATGATCCAGATGATGTTGTTCATGGTAGTGCTCTCCTGAGAGTGGAATCGACGTCATGCCAACGGTCAAGGTACACGTTCGTTCCTTTGACCGCCGGATTGAACTGACAAACCTGGATCGCAGGCGACCAGCTCGCCATCGGTAACTTGTCCCGATGGACCTAGCCCCCGGCTAACGACACGCGTACAGGACTCGCTCCCGATGCCGTCATGGGGATTGCCGTAGATCAGGCTCTCGGAGACGCGCTCCCTCTCGTATCCGGGGCCGGACTGGTAGTCCCAGGTTGACACACCGGCGGCGGCTACACACCCGCCGAGTCCGGTTGCAAGCACCGCACAAAAAGCAAGGTGGCCAGGAGCTTTCAACATCGCCTCTCCTTTGACTGCATTCGCCAACCGGCCGGAGCCCTGATGGGCTTAAGGGAGCGGCTCAAAAGAAAACCCCGGTGTTGCCACCGGGGTTTCCTCATCCGATTGGAATGAGCGGATTAGAAATCGCGCTGAATGCGGATACGGCCTTCCCAAGCATCGTCGCCGCGATCCAGCACGCCGCGCGGATCGAGGTTGGAGTAGAGAGCCTCAACACCGATATCGAGACCCGAAACCGGCGACCAGATCACATTCGAACCGACGCGCCACTCGTTGATGTCGCTGACGTCAGCGTCACCGCTGTACTCGACGCGGGCATAGGATCCGAACAGGCTCTGGCGAATGGTCGGGGTCCAGAAGTGGTTCACGCCACCGGCGATGGACCAGCCGCGGCCGGTCTCGATGTCGCCATCGGCGCCGATATAGGCGTCAAGGACAGTGCCCGATGCGATGCCGACGGAAATGTCGGGATCGAAGCCGAGATAGCCGAGAGCGCCATCCGCATAGGTGGCAGCAAGCCACAGGGCATCGCCCGGAGCGAGCGCCGGCAGGTTCACGTTGAACTGGCCCGACACGGCCCAGCCGATCTCGCTATCGGCATAGTCGCCACCGACGAGAGCGTTGCTGCGCAGCTGGTGCAGCGCACCGGAGAGCTGAGCCGAACCCCAGGTGCCGGTGTACTTCACGTTACCGACGAGATCGGGAAGCCTCTGGCCAGCCTCTGCCCCACGAACGAGCTCGTCGTCCTCATCAAGGGTGAAGTCCACCGCGTTGTTGGTCGCGAAGGAGCCCTCTTCGAGCGACAGGGTAGCCGAGAAGCCGTTGCCGAACGAGAAGGTGTAAGCCAAGAGGTTCACGTCCGGATAGTCGTAGAAACGGATCGTGCCCCAGTTCTCGTTCGGAATGTCGCCGTTCGTGAAGAACGAGGTCGTGCGACCTGCGGTCAGGCCACCGAACTGGATGTAAGCCTGAGCGATGTTCGACGAGATCTCCGGATTGCCGGAGCTGGAGTAAACGCCGGTGTTCCGGCTCATCTCCATGCGGACGAAGGCACGCAGGAGGCCGTAAGCGGTCGCGGTGCGGGCGTCGAGCTGCACGCGGCCACGAGCACGGAAGCCGATCGAGTCGTCTTCGCGGTCGGTCGGCTCGAGGTAAGCGTACTCGGCGCGAACACGGCCGCCGACGCGGAGGCAGGTTTCGGTGCCGGGAATGTAGAAGAAGCCTGCGCCGTAGGTGGAGCAGACG
>JALYFY010000142.1 GCA_030777385.1 Pseudomonadota bacterium
AGGTGCGGGCGGCGCCATGATGGTGCCCGTGGGACGCCTCGTGCTCCTGCGCAGCGTTGCTCGCAGCGAGGTGGTGCAGGCGCTGGCGACCCTAACGATCCCGGCCCTGATCGGCCCCATTATTGGGCCGCCGCTGGGCGGTTTCATCACGGAATTTGCCCACTGGCGCTGGATCTTCTTCATTAACATCCCCATCGGGATCCTCGGCATCGTATGCGCCGTGATGTTCGTGCCCAACATCAAGGAAGACGACACGCCGCCGCTGGATCTCATCGGCTTCCTGCTGACCGGGGTGGGGTTCTCCCTGCTCATGCTCGGGTTTTCCACGACCGGGCAACATCTCATCCCGGCCGAGATCTCCCTTGGATGCACGGTGGTCGGGGCCGTCAGCCTGGTTCTCTACGTCTTTCATGCAAGGCGCATCCCCTACCCGGTCCTGCACCTGAGCCTCCTGAAGGTGCCCACCTTCCGGGCGAGCGTGGTTGGCGGCTCCCTGTTCCGCATCGGCATCGGGGCGATTCCATTTCTGCTGCCGCTGATGCTGCAGGTTGGCTTCGGGCTTGGCCCGCTGGCCTCGGGCTCGCTCACCTTCATCGGGGCCGTGGGCGCCTTGTTCATGAAGACCATGGCCAAGCGCATCCTCGAGCGAACGGGCTTCCGGCGGCTGCTCACGATCAATGCCTTCATCGGGGCTGCTTTTGTTGCGGCCAACGGGTTCTTCACGCCTGAGACTCCGCATTGGATCATCATGATCGTTCTGCTGGTCGGCGGCTGCTTCCGTTCGCTCCAGTTCACCAGCCTCAACGCCATCGGCTATGCGGAAATCTCCAACCGGGAGATGAGCTACGCCACGAGCCTGGGAAGCGCCCTGCAGCAGGTTTCGCTCAGCATCGGCGTCGCCTTCGGGGCCTTCGTGCTGGAAACAGCGTCGAGCCTCAATGGCGACAGGTCGATCACGGCGGCCGATTTCGGGCCGGCCTTCTGGGCGGTTGCCGCCATCTCCGCCACATCCGGCTTCGTCTTTGCCCGCCTCTCCCCGGCTGCCGGCGCCGAGATGTCGGGACACAAGATTGTGAAGGATCGACCACCCTCCACAGGGCTCGGGGACGGTATGTCAGGCCGCTAAGCTGCGCTAGCATCGTGGACAAGGACCAGGAGGCCATCATGGATAAGCGCATCATCGACCTCTACGACGACTTCACCCATGGCGGCATGAGCCGCCGCTCCTTCCTCGACAAGCTCGCGGCTCTCGCCGGCAGCGCCGCCGGCGCGGCAGCCATCCTGCCGATCCTGCAGAACAACTACGCCCATGCCCAAACCGTGCCGGAGACCGATCCGCGGATCACGGCGGAGACGGTCGATATTCCCGGCGCTCAAGGGCTCAAGGGTTATCTCGTGAAGCCCAAGGATGCTGCGGGCAAGCTGCCGACCGTCATCGTGATCCATGAGAATCGCGGCCTCAACCCGCACATCAAGGACGTGACGCGCCGCATGGCCACGGAGGGCTTCATCGCGCTCGGCGTCGACTACCTGTCCCCCATGGGCGGCACGCCCGCCGACGAGGACAAGGGGCGCGAGATGATCGGCCAGTTGAAGCAGCCGGACGTGATCGCCAACGGCAAGGCGACGGTCGCCTATCTGAAGGGCCGCCCTGACAGCAACGGCAAGGTCGGCGCCATGGGCTTCTGCTGGGGCGGGGGCGCAGTCAACAACCTTGCCGTCAACGAGCCGGATCTCGATGCGGGCGTCGCCTATTACGGGGGCCAGCCTAAGGCGGAGGACGTGCCGAAGATCGAAGCCGCGATGATGATGCATTACGGCGGCCTCGACGAGCGCATCAATGCAGGCATCCCGGCCTACGAAGCCGCGCTGAAGCAGGCCGGCAAAACTTATGAGATCCATGTCTACGAGGGCGCCAACCACGCCTTCAACAACGACACCAACGCAGCGCGTTACGACAAGCCGACGGCCGATCTCGCCTGGAGCCGGACGGTGGCGTTCTTAAAGAAGAATTTGGCTTGATGTCACTCAAACTGCGTCATCCCGGGGCTGCTGCACCCGTCGTCATCACCGGCCTTGTGCCGGTGATCTCGTTTGATTAGGGCGCAGCGCTTTTCAACATCGAGATGGCCGGGACAAGCCCGGCCATGACGTGGAGGGTCGGTAACAGCTTGCTCTTGTTTCGAGAGTGGATCAGTCACTCTTTATGAGACTGTATTACATCTACATCCTTGCGAGTCGGCCCGGTGGCGCCCTTTATGTAGGTGTTACTAACGATCTGGCACGACGCGTATGGGAGCACAAAACTGGACGCGGCAGTGACCATGTCCGACGTTATAAGATTGACCGGCTCGTCTATTACGAGAGCTATCCAAGCATTGTGGATGCTATCCAGCGCGAGACATCGATCAAACGCTGGCCCCGTGTTTGGAAGACAAACCTGATCCTTGAGATGAATCCAACGTGGCGCGATCTCTATGAAGAGCTGAACGCTTAACTCTTACGTCATTACGGCCTTGTGCCGGTAATCCCGATTGCATGAGGGGCTGTGCTCTTCGGATCGGGATGGCCGGGACAAGCCCGGCCATGACGAGGGAG
>JALYFY010000143.1 GCA_030777385.1 Pseudomonadota bacterium
CTCAAGTACATCCGCATCGGTCAGGAGGAGGGCGCGAAGCTCGTGGCGGGCGGCGAAGTTCTGAAGCGCGACGCGCCCGGCTTCTATCTCGCGCCGGCCCTGTTCACCGAGGTGGACAACACCATGCGCGTGGCCCGCGAAGAAATCTTCGGGCCGGTGGCCACCGTCATCAGGGCGAAGGACTACGACGAGGCCCTGGAGATTGCGAACGATACGTCATTTGGCCTCTCGTCCGGCATCTGCACCACGAGCCTGAAATACGCCTCCCATTTCAAGCGCAACGCGGAGGCCGGCATGGTGATGGTGAACCTGCCCACCGCCGGCGTCGATTGCCATGTGCCGTTCGGCGGGCGCAAAGGCTCGTCCTATGGTCCGCGCGAGCAGGGACGCTATGCGCAGGAGTTCTACACCACCGTGAAGACCGCCTACACCTTCGACGGCAACGCGCCTTACGTGCCGAAGACAAGAGCAAGCGAGTAACGTAGGTTCATCGCGTCGCTCGAAAGAGCAGCAGCCCTCGGCCGGTTCTTTAAAGAACTGCCCGAGGGCCGCTTTTTTGCGGCCAGCCCTTTGTTATCAAGGGAAAACCGGCGTTGGCCCGCTTGAAGTTTGACCGCGGAGCGCCATGATCTGTGATCATTTTCCGTGCTCGGCCTACACACTCGTCTGCTGATAATAGAACGTCGCGCATCATTTTAACGATGTTGGATTATTATGCTGGACTGTGAATACGTTCTATTTGATCGTTGAAGCATCGAGATCTAGGTAAGAGCGAGAATTTTTCGGCCTATGATCAGAGGTCCTGACATGAGTACTTACAGACGTTATCTCATTCCTTCATCCTTGGCCCGGCTTATTCGAAAGGAGCGGGGCGGCAATCGGGTGACAGAAGGTCATTTCCCCAATCAATCCGATCGAAGCTCCTACGTGATCGTGGAAGGCGAGAAGGGCAGCCTCGTGCTGATCAGCGCGGGACCGAACGGGCCGGTCGAGGAGCGCACGGAGGTGCCTCGTACTCATGCCGAAGCCCTGCTCGACGTCACGCCGGGCAAAGTCGATTACCTGGTCACGCACATGACGATCGGCACCCGCGACATTCACCTGGTGCGTTTGGTGACGCCCGGTCCCTTGGATCTGATCTCGGTCGAGTTCCAGAGCGAAGAGGAAGCCAGGGACTTCCGCCCCTTGTCCTGGTTCGGACCGGACGTGTCGGGCGAGGGCGCCTATCAGAACCGATCCATTGCGCTCGAAGGCTTGCCGCAGGTGCCTGACATTCCGGTTTCGAATGCGGCCCTCAACAGCCTGCTCGACACCCTCGAGAACCGCTACACCTCCTCGCGAAGCTACGCCCCTCCGCCGCCGGTGGTGAGGAACGCTCCCGAGCCGGCGGCTCCTCAGCGCGCCGCGGCTCCGGAGCCCGAGCCGGAGAAGCTCCCTCATCTTCAGGGAGGCGCAACCGCCCGGATTGAGCCTTCCATGTCCGCAGAGGTCGAGATCACGTCGGACGACGACAGCGGCCTGAACATCGAAGACAACGTGATCCGGGAGCTGGCCCGGTCGCTTCGGCCCCAGCGCCGCTGAACCGTCACAGACAGGGCTCGCACTCTCTCGCTTCACCGCAAGAGCGCGGGCCTTTTTTCCGAATGAACGCTGCCCCTCAGCTCGGCAGAACGATGCAGCTTCCGCCGGCCGTGCGAATTCTTGTGCAGAGCTGTTCCGCTTCCTTGCGCGTCGCCGCCGGCGCGCGCACGCGATAGAACGTCCTGGCGCCGCGGTAGCGCAACCGCGTTCCGATGATCATGGGCTGCGTGCTGCCCAGAACCGACGCATAGGTGCGGCTCGTGCGCGCAAAGGTCGCGAGAGCCCTCTCCTTCGAGAAGTTTCCGGCGAGCTGAACTCCCCAGGGCGCAAACGGCGCCTCGACCGGAGAAGCATCGCGGCCAGGAACGCGCAGCACGGCGACGATCTGCAGGCAGGATTGGGCGTTCGGGTCGGCAGGCGCCTTGGCTTGCCCATCGGCCTCGGCCTTCCTGTCGGCCGCCCATTCCTCGGCGGAGCGGCCCGTCACGGCGATGACGTAGTTCCTGGT
>JALYFY010000144.1 GCA_030777385.1 Pseudomonadota bacterium
TAAGCCGCGCGCGAGGCGCCGGATTTCTTGTACGTATTCTGGATGGCATTGATCGAGCGCTCGAGGGCTGTCCAAAGGCGGCCCATCTCGTCGGCTCCCTGAGAGCCCGCGTCGTACTCCCGCGCGCCCTCACCGGTCGAGAGGGAGAGGGTAAGCTCCGGGCGGTGGGTGATCTGACCGGCCCAGACAGGAACCTGAAGCGCATTCAGCGCACCGCGGGCATCGGCCACCACGGGCGCCTCCGCGTCCCCGCGCTTGGCCGGGGCAGCGTTGATGACGGCTGCATAGGGCTTGCGCAGCTCCCGCGCGATCGCGACCGTATCCTGGAGGGCTGCAATGTCGAACAGGCTTGCGCGCGTGGGGATGATCACGAGCGTCGCGTGCTTGATCGCCTCCGCCACAAGGGACGACTTGTTGGGCGGCGTGTCGACGAGCACCCAATCGTAGCCTTCGCGCTTGGCGTCTTTCAAAGCCTCGCCAAGGTTGCGAACATTATGCCTGAGGCCCAGGTATTCCTGGTTTCGGATCTTGTGCCACAACGACAGGGATCCCTGCGGGTCGTTGTCGATCAGCATGGTGGGGCGTGAAGGGTTGGCGATATAACTTGCGAGGTGAGCAGCGAGCGTGCTCTTTCCCGAGCCGCCTTTCCGCGAAGCAAAGACCAGCACATTCATGCCTGACTCCTATAAGGCTATTCCTACAGCCCTGCGCTTAAGGGTTAATGCCATCTTAATATTGTTCACCTGTATCAGAGCAAGTACTGATTTCCTAATTCCGGCCCCAACCGTCTGTGAATATCCTCATGAAGTAGGGGCGATGGCGGGCTTTTAAGCTTCAACCGGCCCGCCTGTCACCGGTGCCCCTGCCTATCCTCACCTCGCTTGGTGCCTCAAGGGATGCCTGTAAGATCTTGATTCGCGCCAAGAAAGCCTCAGCTGCACGCGTCGATATGCAATGCTCGAATGTATTCATGCTGTATTGAGCAATGGGCGTGTGCAGACAGGGCTTCGCATCAGCTTTTTACAGGACCCTGCCTGCTTTATGTTCAGGCATCTGACGCTGCGGCCAAATCTGGGCTGAGGCCCGAGTAGGTTTTCGCCTCTTTCTCCCGATTGGTCGTTCCTGCTTTCAATTCCTAAATTGGAACTCTCTCACAAAAGCGGAACCACACTTCAGCCTACTCGTTAAGCTCCTAACTTCACCTGTTTAGGAGCTGACAAATGTCCAAGAAAATCCTGTTTGCCGGTGCTCTTCTTGTAGCCCTGGCCCCCGTTGGTGCTTTCGCTCAGTCCGGCGGCGCTGCAGCCGGCGCAACGACCGGTGCCGTTGGCGGCGCCATTGTCGGCGGCCCGATCGGCGCAGCCGTGGGCGGCGTGACCGGCGCTATCGTGGGCGGCCTTGCCGACCAGCAGCAGCCCCGCTTCCGTCAGTATGTGGTGACCCAGGGCGTTCCGTCCTACCGCTACCAGGAAGAGGTTCGCGTCGGTGCGACCCTGCCGTCCTCCGGCGTGCAGTACTATGAGGTTCCTGCTGAGTATGGCGTGAGCAACTACCGCTACACGGTTGTGAACGACACCCCGGTTCTGGTCGAGCCCGGCACCCGCCGCATCGTCCAGATCGTGCGCTAATCTTCAGCGGCACAATTGAATATGGGGCGGCCTCTCGGGCCGCCCTTTTCTTTTGTCAGGCGATGCTTGCACGAGCATGCACAACGGCCATGGCGAGAACGACCATGGCGAAGACCTGGTGCGCCAAGCCCGCCCAGAGCGGCACGACGAGCAGCAGGGTCACGATGCCGAGCACCATCTGTGCCAGCGTGAGACCGGCCATAGCCGCAGCCCGGCGAGCAGCCTTTGTGGCTGGGGCCAGACGGTGGGCCGTCCAGGCATGCCAGAGCGCATAGGCGACGATGGCGTAGGCCACGAGACGGTGGTTGAACTGAACCAGAACCACGTTGTCGACGAAGTTCTCGATCCAGGGGCTCACCGCAAACAGCGCCGAGACCGACGGCACGAGGGCCCCGTCCATGAGCGGCCAGGTGTTGTAGGTCAGGCCAGCCTTCGAGCCCGCAACGAGGCCGCCCAGCGCGATCTGGAACAGGATCAGCCCAACGAGGATCCTGGGCGCAAGGCCTACCGCCCTCTCCTGCTCTGGAGATTCTGAGCGGTCCTTCAGACCGGCCGCCACCCAGACCAGGCAGGCGAGAATGATGCTGGCAACCGTCAGGTGCAAGGCAAGCTTGATCGGGGCGACCGCCGTCATGCCGGGCTCAAGTCCCGACGCCACCATGATCCAGCCGATGGCTCCCTGCAGGCCACCGAGAGCCCCGATGCCGAGAAGGGTCAGGGCAAGCCGCCCCTTGATCGCCCCACGAGCCCAGAACCACACCAGCGGCAGGAAGAAGACGAGCCCGAGCAGGCGGCCCAGCTGCCGGTGGCCCCACTCCCAGGCATAGATGAACTTGAACTCGGACAAGGTCATGCCCTTGTTGACGAGCTCGTACTGGGAGATCTGGCGGTACTTCTCGAACTCCGCCGTCCAGGCCTGCTCGGTCAGCGGCGGGATGGCACCGGTAATGGGCCTCCATTCGGTGATCGACAGGCCTGACCCGGTCAGGCGAGTGGCTCCGCCCACTGCGACCATCAGGACCACCAGCGCGGCAAGGCAGTAGATCCAGGCTCGAACGGCAGACAGGGATTGGGTTTGGGACAGGCGCGCCAGCGGCATGCCCTCGGTGGAGGCTGCGACAGCCATGCTCACTCTCATCGTGGATTAGGGCTTGAACCCAGATTATGAGCTGTCACATAGAGGCTATGCCTCTTCGAGGCAATTCATGCCAGTGACGCACCATTGCGAAAGGCGCGTCTTACAGAGGAAATTCGGCCATGGGCATGCGCCTGCGCAAGCTGATCGGGACAGTGGTGATGCTGGCCTTCATTCTCTTCTATGCGCTTTTCGCCATGGCCGTTGCCGAAGGCAGGATCACCCAGGCGCCCAAGCTTCTGCAGACCGTGGCCTACATCGTCCTCGGGCTGATCTGGATCGTTCCCCTCATGCCCTTGGTTCGCTGGATGGCGAAGCCCGACAAGCCCTAACCGCCGCCGACGCCTTCGATGATCTTGCCTGTGCCGCCGCAGTTCGGGCACGACGTGGCGCCGATGCGTCCGCTGCCCTTGCAGTCCGGGCACAGGTTCTCGCCCGTTCCCGGTGTTCCAGGCTCGGCCTGATCTCCCGGGTTCAGCTTCGTTCCCTCGGAAGAGCCTTGATCTTTCGGTGTGCTGGTCATGGCAAAGCTCGCGCTGAGTGTCCTGCGATCAACGCAGGAGCGGAATCAGGGTTGCCCGCTTAGGCTAAAGAAAAGGCCCGCCTGAAGCGGGCCTTTCCAGAATATCAGCGGCAAACCCTGCGGGTGCGGTGCTCCCAGCCCCAGCCTGGAACCCATTCCCGGAAGCGCTCGGTCTCGCAGCGCTCCACATAGACACGCTCCCGAACCGGGCGCTCGTAATAGACCGGCGCCCGCTCTTCCACATAAACCGGCGGAGGCGGCGGGGGAGCCCGGTAGACCGGGACCGGCGCCGCATAGACGGGAGGAGCCGCAACGGCAGCCCCAACGGCCGCACCCACGGCAAGCCCACCCAGGGCGCCGATGGCCACAGCCGCACCCGGCGACAGACGATCGCGCGCGGCAGCCGGTTCTGCGGCAGCGAGGCCGGCGACCAGGGCCAGAGCAGCGGTTGTACCGGAAACAAAACGGAAGATCTTCATGATCAGCACCTACGACCCGAGGGAGGTTACCTGCCTGCCCTTTCCTGCTGCTAGATATACTGTTCGAAACCTCTCCAGAAGCTGAATGAAATGTGGCAAAGCCCAGGTTGGGCTTGAATTTGAGGCGATGGTAATCAGGCTCTTAACAGGCTCCCCAAGTCGTCCCATGCCGTTAACGGTCAGTCGGCGGCGGTCCGCAGGGGCACGGACAGCAGGACGCGAACCAGGTCTGCCTGGCGGTTGGTGTCGGTCTTCCGGAACAGGTTCTTCAAATGGAAGACGACGGTGGTCTGCGCCACCTCGAGTTCCTCGGCGATCTGATCCAGGCGCTTGCCGTCGATCAGCATCAAGGCCACCCGGGTCTCAGACGGCGTCAGGTTATAGAGCCGCACGAGGGTATCCCCCGACACTTTGGCTCTCTGCTCCGTATCGATGACGAGCACCACGACCGCTTCCGGCCTCTCCTCCACGGAGAACCGCTGACCGGGGATCAGCACAAGATAAGGCCGTCCCCCCGACAGGCGCGGGAAAGAGATGATCTCATCCAGAGACTCCTCCTCGAAGGCCTTCTCGATGGCTCCATAGAGCTTGCCGTTCTGCTTTGCGACAGAGCCCTTCAGGATACCCTGCGCGACGCCCAGGCCATCGTCTTCAGCCAGGATGCGCTGCGCTTCCTTGTTCATCACCCTGACGGTGCCGGCCTCGTCGACGATCACGACTCCTACCAGGAAGCGGTCGAAGGCAAAGGTGGCTTTGTAGAGAGCCTCGACCGTACGGCCTTGCGAGGACTTGAGGATCTCCTGCCAGGACTCCTCCGCCCGGTGGACGGCACTGCTCTGGACCCGCGCCACCTGGTCGAGGCGGGCCGAGATGGTCGCGAGGAGGATCTCATAATCGATCGGCTTGACGAGGTAGTCGTCCGCCCCGGCCTGCTTGCCGGTCAGAACATCGTTCCGTTCGGCAAGGGCCGTGAGGAAGATGAAGGGGACATCGGACATGTCTCCCTGTTCGCGCAGGGCCTTGAGCACGTCATAGCCGCCAATGCCCGGCATGGTGATGTCGCAGAGAACAAGGTCAGGCCGGTTCCTATCCAGGAGGCTCAGCGCCTCGCTGCCGTTGGCCGCTTGGAGCACGCGGTAGTTGGCCGCCTCGAGCTCCTCGGCGATGTCGGTCCTGAGATCGTCTTCGTCTTCAACGCAGAGAATTGTTTTTTGTGCGGTCATTGGCATCGGTCACTCATGCAGCTTGCTGTGCCTGATCGGCATTTGCTATCGGCAGGTCGAAGGTAAACAGGGACCCGGCGGCCTCGTAGCTCTCCACCTGAATCTCACCCCCATGCAAGTGCATGATCCTCTGGGCGAAATTCAATCCAATTCCCGTGCCCGCAATGCCCGAGGCCGTGCGCGCACGATAGAAGCGGTCGAAGATCTTGGGCAACTCATCCGCGGGAATTCCAATGCCCCAGTCGCGCACCGAGCAGAATGCGCGGGAGCCTTCCATCCAGATCTTGATCTCCACCACCGGCGTGTCGCCCGAGTACTTGATGGCATTCGACAGGAGGTTGACGACAACTTGCTCGATGAGCATGCCGTCACAATAGACCCTGACGGGCACATCCGGCACATCGAAGCGGATATCCGCCTGGGAGCTGACCTCGCGCTGCCGTTCGCAGATATCCATGACGAGGTCGACAAGATTTTGGGAGGCCGGATTGATCTCGATTGTTCCGGCATCGAGCTTGGCGGCATTCAGAACGCTTTCCACAAGCCGGGTCAACCGGGTGCCGGCATTGCGGATCTTCTGGATGCGGGTGACGAGCTCGTCCTGAGTCAGATCCGCTCCGCGCCGCAGAATACGCTGAGCGCTCGAGTCCAGGATCGCGAGCGGCGTTCTGAACTGGTGGGAGACCATGGACACGAAGTTTCGGTAGGCGTTCGTGGTCTCGCGCTCCCGGTCGAGCGCCGACTCGAGAGCCTTTGCAACCTGCTTGTAGCCAGTGATGTCCATCAGGCGCACGAAGATCGTCGCTCCATCGGCCTTCGTGAGGGACAGGCGAGCCCAGCTGTCCTTCTTCACCAGAAGATCGAACTCGACCTCCTCGAAGGGAGGCTGGGCATTCAGAAGGCGCGTGTCGGCTCCCTCGCACATGGCAAAGCAACGCAGGAAGACCGGAAGGCTCATTTCTTCGCTGCACCAGAGCGACACGGAGGCCGCGGCTCGGATCTGATCGTTGGCGAAGAGGAGCTTGCCGGTCCAGTCGAAGGCAGCAAAGCCTTCTGACGCGGAGTTGATGGCGGCGATGAGGCGGCGCTCGGCCTGCCTCAAAGCCGCCGTGCGCTGGAGAACCTTGATCTCCAGATCGAAGTTCTGACGCTCAGCCTGCTTGCGGGCCAGCCATTGCTCCGTCACGTCGCGGACGAAGGCGATGCCGAGTTTGCGCTCGGCCATATAGACAGGAAGGCAGTTGATCTCGAGGCAGCGTTCCTGGCCATCCTGGGAAACAGCCTCGTTTTCGAAGACCGCGCTTTTTCCTTCCGTGGCGAGCGTGAGCGACCCGATGACATCGTCTCTCCCGAAGAGCGGGTCCAGCTCCTGCATCCGCTGTCCCACGGCCTGCTTGGAATTGATGTTCAGCAGGTCCTCCATGCCTGGATTCCAGAGCAGGCATCGGAGCTGGGCATCAAACATGACGATGCCCTGATTGCTGATATTGCTGATGACAAGATCCGAAAGCTCCTGCTCCTGCTTGAGCAGCTGCTTGGCCTGGCTTGCCTCCTGCACCCCTTTGAAGAGACGAACAAGCAGGAATGCCGCGCTGATGATGATCCCGGTGATGAAAGCGAGGCTTTCGAACACAACCCGCAGATAATCGGAGCGCTTCACAGCCGCCTGCTCACGACCGAGTGCGAGGATCCTGTTGGCGGCATCCCGCAGCCTGTAGGAGAGGTCCCGCATCTGTCCACGAAGCGACATGGCAGTTTGGGGATCGATCTGGCCCTGAAGAAGAGATTCTGCGAGCGTCAGGTGAAGATAATCCTGCTTCAACTCGCCCAGCATTCCAATTCTCTCGAAAACCTGACTTTGAGGCCCCTCGACGAGAACGGCCAATCGGCTGATGAGGATGCTTGTCCGAAAGGTCGGCTCCTGCTCTTGCGTCGCAAAGCTTTCGTTAGCAGCCTTGCGGGCCAAGCTCTCGGCCAAGACGGCGGCTTCGAACTGGGTTTGGGTAACCACCCAAAGGTTGGTGTACAAGCCGTCCGCAGGTCGCGCTCGACCTCGAACAGCCGCGCCACGGTAAATCCGAGGCAGGCCACAAGGCTCGTAATCGCAACAAGCGTAACCAGAGCTGTCTTATAACTGTTCAGGCCAAACCTAATGGTTATTC
>JALYFY010000145.1 GCA_030777385.1 Pseudomonadota bacterium
CCATCTCGACTGCCCGGCGGCCCGCCTCCGCACACATGCGGATGTGATTGACATCAGGCGCAGGAATGGAGGAGGCACCCGGCAGCGTCATGCCAATGGACTCGGCAATCGCCGTCATGGTGCTGGCAGTACCCATGGTCATGCAGTGGCCGTGGCTGCGGGCGATGCCGCCCTCGACCTCCACCCAATCTTCCTTGGTGATGTTGCCGGCCCGGCGCTCATCCCAATATTTCCAGGCGTCCGACCCGGAGCCTAGGGTCTTGCCCTTCCAGTTCCCGCGCAGCATGGGACCTGCGGGAATATAGATCGAAGGCAGGTTGGCGCTCGTCGCGCCGAGCAGCAGGCCCGGGGTGGTCTTGTCACAGCCGCCCATCAGAACCACGCCGTCCACGGGGTGGGAGCGGATGAGCTCTTCCGTGTCCATGGCCAGCATGTTGCGGTAGAGCATGGTTGTCGGCTTGACGAAGTTCTCCGACAGGGAGATCGCCGGCAGCTCGATGGGAAAGCCACCGGCCTGGAACACGCCGCGCTTCACGTCCTCCACACGCTGCTTGAAATGGGCATGGCAGGGATTGATGTCGGACCAGGTGTTGATGATCGCGATGACAGGGCGCCCTACCCAGTCTTCGGGAGCATAGCCCATCTGCATGATGCGGGAGCGGTGGCCGAATCCGCGCAAATCGTCTGGAGCGAACCATCGGGCGCTTCGAAGATCTTCCGGCTTTCTGTTTCTGGTCGTCATGGGACTAGCGTCGAACCTGTGGTGTCAGAAATGTCATGAGGTGCGGAGAAGGCCCTTAGGCCTCCTCCTGGAAGGCCTCTTCGCGTTTTCGGCGAACGGTGGGAGCCAAGACGCTTGCGAGCAGGACCAAGGCCAGAACGAGCATGGTTGCACTGATCGGGCGGCTCAGGAAAACCGTGGCATCGCCCTTGGAAATCAGCATCGCCCGGCGCAGGTGCTCCTCCATCATCGGACCGAGGATGAAGCCGAGCAGCATCGGGGCCGGCTCGCAATCGAGCTTGCGGAAGAGGTAGCCGAGGAACCCGAACATCGCCATCAGGAAGACGTCGAAGGTCGCGTTGTTGAGGCTGAACACGCCGATGGCGCAAAACACCAGAATGGCCGGATACAGGAAGTGATACGGCACCGAGATCATGCGCACCCACAGCCCGATCAGCGGCAGGTTGAGGACGAGCAGGAACAGGTTGCCGATCCACATGGAGACGATGAGTCCCCAGAACAGAACCGGCTGCTCGGTCATCACCGAGGGTCCCGGCTGAATACCCTGCATGATCATGGCACCGATCATCAGGGCCATCACCGGATTGGACGGGATGCCCAGCGTCAGCATCGGAATGAACGAGGTCTGCGCTCCGGCGTTGTTGGCGCTCTCCGGTCCCGCCACCCCTTCGATGGCTCCCTTGCCGAACTGCTCAGGATGGCGGGAAACCTTCTTCTCCAGGGTATAAGCCGCGAAGGAGGCGAGCATAGCGCCGCCGCCAGGCAGAATGCCGAGCATGGAGCCGAGCACCGTTCCGCGCAGGATCGGCGCCGTAATCCGCCTCAGGTCCTCCCTCGTCGGCATGAGGCCCGTCACGGTCTTCGACATGACTGTACGCGTCGACTCGTTCTCGAGGTTGCCGATGATCTCCCCAAGACCGAACACGCCCATAGCAACAACGACGAAGTTGATGCCGTCGGCAATCTGCGGGAAGCCGAAGGTGTAGCGGGCCGCACCGGAATTCACGTCGGTTCCGATCAGGCCCAGCATGAGGCCGAGGATGATCATGCCGAAAGCATGCAACAGCGAGCCATGCGCCAGCACGACCGAGGCGACGAGGCCAAGCACCATCAGAGAAAAATATTCGGCGGGGCCGAACTGCAAGGCGAGATCGGCCAATGGAGGGGCGAAGATCGCGAGAAGGACCGTCGCGACCGTGCCGGCGAAGAAGGAGCCGATGGCAGCCGTTGCCAGTGCTTTGCCCGCCTTGCCCTGACGGGCCATCTGATAGCCGTCGAGCGCCGTGACAACGCTCGACGACTCACCCGGCAGGTTGACCAGGATAGCTGTCGTCGAGCCGCCATACTGCGCGCCATAGTAGATGCCGGCCAGCATGATCAGCGCCGAGACCGGCGGCAGACCGAAGGTGACAGGCAGCAGCATGGCGATAGTCGCTGTCGGCCCGAGTCCCGGCAGCACGCCGATTGCCGTGCCGAGGAGTACCCCGAACATGCAGTAGGCCAGATTCCAGAAGGTCAGTGCGGTTTCGAGGCCAAGCCACAAGTTGGAGATCGTGTCCATCGCTTAAGCCCCTACTCACCGAACCAAAAACCGACGAGCGGCAGCGGCACGCCAAGAGCCTTGACGAAAACAAGCGTGCAGAACGCCACCAGAAGAAGCAGCCCGGCTGTGGCCTTGAACTCGAAGCGGAAGTGCTGGCTGGCAACGGCGCTGACCAGGATGAGCGCGATCAGGGCGACGACGAGCCCCGCTGCAGGAAGCAGCAATCCGAAGAGAGCTGTCGAACCGACGACAAGTGCCAGAGGCTTCCAGGCGATAGCCCCGACGGCAGCACCTTCCTGAGCAAAGGCGCGCGCCGCGGAGAGCAGCCCGATCACCATGAGGATGACGCTGAGAACGGTGGGGAAATAACCTGCTCCCATGCGCCCTGCCGTGCCCATCGGATAGTCGCGGCCGATCCAGAAGGCTGCCGCGCCGAAGGCGATGTAGAGCACACCAGCCCAAAGATCTTTCTTCTGGAGCACGTGTGACATCACGAGCGTCCTCCCGGTGAAATGACGATGAACGGTTCCGGCGTCGCTGGCGGCTGCAATGACCGCACAGGCATCGGGTGAACGACGATGCTCTCCGCAATACCAGAGCGCAATGCGGGGCAGCCGAGAGGGCTGCCCCGTCAAATCTGCCTACTGTTCAGCAGTGATCTTTCCCGTCTCGACGACGGTCTTCCAGCGGCTGATTTCCTGGTTCAGGAACTCTGAGAACTGGCCGCTTGTGTTGGCGACGACCTCGAAGCCCATGTCGTTGAACTTGCCCTTCACCTCGGGCGAATTCAGAGCGGCGGTCAGCGATTGCTCGAGCTTGCTCTTCACGTCGGCCGGAAGACCCTTCGGTGCTGCGACGGCCTGCCAGGAATACACCTCGACGCCCTCGACGCCTGCCTCCTTCATGGTCGGCGCATCCGGGAAGGCGGGGTTGCGCTTGTCGCTCGTGACGGCGAGGAGCTTCAGCTTGCCGGCCTTGATGTGGTTCGACACGGCACCGAGGTTCTGGAACGACACGTCGGCATGTCCGCCGATCAGGTCGGTGATGGCAGGAGCGCCACCCTTGTATGGAACGTGGACACCCGTGGTGCCGGTCTTCTGCCAGAACAGGGCTGCGGTCAGATGATCGGACGAGCCTGCGCCTGACGAGGCGAATGTCACCTTCTCAGGGTTCTTCTTGAGATGTTCGACCAGCTCCTTGACGTTGGCAGCCGGGAAATTGGGGCTGGCCACGAGAACGTTCGGGGTGCGCACCGCTACCGTGAGAAGATCGAGATCCTTGGTCGGATCGTAGGGCAGGTTCTTGTAGAGAACCGGGTTGATGGCATAGACGCCGATGGAGCCGACGATCAGGGTGTATCCGTCGGGCTTTGCCTTTGCCACCTGCCCGGCACCGAGGGAGCCATTTGCGCCGGGCTTGTTCTCGACCACGATGGGCTGCCCGAGGCCTTCCTGCATCTTCTGGGTCGTCACACGGGCGGTCGTATCGGATGCTCCGCCGGCCGGGAACGGCACGACCACTGTCACGGGCTTTTCCGGATACCCGGCAGCAATCGCGGGTGCAGAGATCGCAAGGCCCAGGACTGCGGCGGACAACAGTTTCAGCGCCTTCATGCGCTTCCTCCTATAGTTTCGGTTGGTCGGTGATTACCCATCTTCTGCGGGCTTGCGGCTGATCGTTTCAGCGGGAACGATGGTCACTAAAACGCTAATGCATTAGCGTGTCAACTTGTATTCTGATGCAACTTTTTGATGTAATGCGTCTCGACGGATTGGGCGGAAGCCGAGAAAGGAAGGGAAGATGGATACCTTGACGGTGACCTCGCTGCGGCCCCGGGATCGGTCGCGCCATGCGGCGCCTCAGGTCTTTGAGTACCTGAGAGAGGCGATTCTCTCTCTCGCATTGGCCCCAGGAGCGGTGCTGAACCGTCTCACCCTTCAGAAGGAATTCGGCCTCAGCTCAACCCCGATCCGGGATGCCCTCCTGAGGCTCCAGGAGGAGGGTCTCGTGGAGATTTTCCCGCAGCATGCGACTGTGGTCAGCCCGATTGACCTGACGCTTGCCCACCAAGCGCATTTCCTGCGCCGTTCTCTAGAGCTTGAGATCGTACGGAGCTTGGCCCTCGCGCCCGATCAGCGGCTGATCGCAAGGCTCCACGGCTTTCTGGCCCAGCAGCAGGCTCTTATGGAAGCCGAGGACTTCGAGGCCTTTATGATGGCCGATCAGGCCTTCCATCAGCATCTCTACGAAGCCGCCAAGATGCATGATCTATGGACACTCGTCCGGAGCCGCAGCGGCCATATCGATCGGTTACGCCGACTGCATCTTCCTACTCCGGGCAAGGCTCAAAACATTGTGCATCATCACAGGCTGATCGTGCAGGCCATCGCCGATGGCAAACCCGACGAGGCGCAGCAGCACTTGCGGGAGCATCTCTCCGGAACATTGGCTCATGTAGACGAGATCAAGACCAAGTATCCCGGATACATGAGACCCTAGACTGCTGCTGCGCCCCACAAGAACATGTCACTCCGTGATCCGTAATTTAGCGCCCACCGCGAACGGCGATATGCCCGGTCCTGTAGTCGCGGTGCTGCGGTTCCGGGTCAGGGTGCGACTCAGAGCAGATCTCCTTGACAGTCGGTTCATGCTCGAACCCTGCTTCTGCGGGCCGGTGCTTGACTTCACGTTCGAACGTTTGCCTCAAAAGCTCCCTTCCATGTCTTCATCCTGATTTCACAGGCTGGCGGGTTCAGAGGAGCTGTGATGAGGGTCGAAGCGAAGAAGAACCTCCTGCAAGCCAGGTTCGGCCACTAGGCTTGCAGCCTTCTTGAGGCTGAACCACTTTGTCTCCCTCTCCCCCTGCTCGAGCCAGTGTTCTCTCTGATGATCAACATGGAGCGGAAAAACCTTGACCCTGCACCGGATTTCCCTTTGACGCCCAGGGCGCTTGATATACTCGAACGTCCCAACTGATCGGGGATCCACATCCCCGACGAGGCCCGCCTCCTCGAATGCCTCCCGAGCGGCACTTTCGTGCGGCTGAAGCCCACGAATGGGCCACCCTTTGGGAATCATCCAGCGCTTGCGCCCGCGTGTGGTCACAAGCATGATCTTCAGGGTCCCGTCACGGCTCCAACGGAACGGCAAAGCGCCATACTGCGTGAAGGGTTCGTGCACTCCCTTGGGGCCTCGCCGGAAAAAGGTCAGCCAGTTCATCGCCAGTCTATGCTCCGCCACTGGTGGAACTACCCTGCTGGGCTTGCGTTCCGACCTGCGAAGAGCGGAGGCTGTGAGGCTCGATGAAAAAGGGAACCAACGCCCCTCAGGAGGTTGAGCTCAAGCTGGAAGCCGAGCCCGATAGCCTCGACAGGATTTTGGCGCATCCGCTTCTTCAAGCAGATTCCCATGACGAGCCTGTCATACAGGACCTTCGCTCCACTTACTTCGACACTCTCAATCAGGATTTGAGGAAGGCTGGGATTTCGCTTCGGATCAGGCGCAACGGCAACCAGATGATCCAGACCGTCAAGGCTGCTCCTGCCACAAACGGCGTCGCCTTGGCTCGGAGCGAGTGGGAGCATGAGGTCGTGGGTGACAAGCCCGAATTCACGCTTGTGCAAGATAGTGCTCTCAAGCCGCTCATGGAGCTTCAGGACGCGATCCAACCTGTATTCAGCGTGACGGCAAAGCGAACACTCCGCAATGTGTTCTACGGATCTTCCACCATCGAGGTGGCTGCAGATCACGGCCAAGTTGAAGGAAGTGACAGCGCACTCCCATTTGGCGAACTCGAGCTTGAGCTGAAGGATGGCACGCCAACGGACCTGTTCGGTCTTGCCCAGGCGCTCTCGACACAAGCGCCGCTTCGCCTGAGCTTCAAGACCAAGGCCGAGCGTGGCTTTGACAGTCTCTCGAGCGAGGCGCCCAAGCGAGTTAAAGCTAACCCGATCATACTCAAGCGTCGGATGACGAGTGCGCAAGCTTTTCAGGCTGTCGGCGCCTCATGCCTGCAGCATCTGATGGCCAACGAGGCCATCGTCAGAGCGGCGCCCGAAGCTGATGCCGTTCACCAGATGCGGGTCGCGCTGCGACGGCTCAGAGCCGCAATCACCCTGTTCAAAACCGTAGTTGAGGACGAGGCGCGGGATCAGATCAAAGACGAGCTCAAGTGGATGGCCAATCTTTTGGGCGAAGCGAGAGACCTGGACGTCTATGTCAGCAAGGTTCTTGAGCCTGCTCAATCCCAGTATGAGGATGATGAGGGTTATAGGCAGCTGATGGCTGGCTATCAGGAGCGGCGCATCCAAGCCTATCAGAAGGTCCAGAAGACCATCGTCTCCCCGCGCTTTCTCAACAGCATCCTGGAGACAGCGGCGTGGATCCAAGCCGGACACTGGGCAGTCGATAAAAGCAAGGCTGCTCGTCAGCGCCGCGGACAACCTGTTGCAGAACTGGCCGAGCAGGAAATCGGCAGGCGCTGGAAGCGCGTGCTCAAACGCGGCAGGAACCTTGCTGATCTTGATCCGGACGAGCGACACCAGGTGCGCATCGAAATCAAGAAGCTGCGCTATGCATCCGAATTCTTTGACAGCTTGTTCAAAGGGGGCGGCGCGAAAACGAGGAAACGCGCGGCCCTGAAAACCCTCGAAGCACTCCAGGAAACGCTGGGCGAACTCAATGACATTGCGGTTGGCTCCCACATGCACGGCTCGGAGGTCGAGGAAGCCCTTCACCAGCAGCAACTCCCCCGGGTTGATGAACTTCTCACCGCAGCACAGGCACAGTATCGGGATTTGGCGGAACTGGAGCCATTCTGGAGGAGCAAGCCGTAACAGGATACCAACCTGATCGGCGGCAGATCGGGAGTTTAGGAACTGGCGCCCGGCCAATCTGGCGCATCGGCTTACGCGGCGCATTAGGGCAGATCGCCCACGCCCATCCGACTATGGCCAAGAAGATATATTTCACGCGCTGGGCCACAATCGAGCGAAGTGCTTGATCTTGTGGCGCTCCCTAGGGGACTCGAACCCCTGTTTTCGCCGTGAGAGGGCGACGTCCTAGACCGCTAGACGAAGGGAGCTAGCAAGGTGGAGGCCGCTCGTATAACCACCCTTCTGAGTCCCTTCAAGTCCTTTTGCTGAAAAAAGCACGGGGCCACGGTTTTAAATGAGGATGCGGTGAGCGACGCGACGAGACAGGAATGGATCCTGGAAGACGGCATGGTGCCTGAGCGGCTGGACCGCGTGCTGGCGAAACTTCAAAGCGACCTGTCGCGGAGCAGGCTTCAGGCCCTCATCCGCGACGGCCAGGTGTCCGTCGATGGGGCGCCTGCGCTCGACCCGAACCGCAAGGTCGGCGCCGGCGCGCATGTTGCCCTCAACGTCCCGCCCCCGGTGCCGGCGGAGCCCGAGGGTGAAGCGATTGCGCTCACGGTCGTCTACGAGGACGACGACGTCATCGTGATCGACAAGCCGGCCGGCCTCGTGGTCCATCCGGCGGCAGGCCACGAATCCGGCACCCTGGTGAATGCGCTCATCGCCCATTGCGGGGAAAGCCTGTCGGGCATCGGCGGCGTGAAGCGCCCAGGGATCGTGCACCGTCTCGACAAGGATACGTCGGGCCTTCTGGTGGTGGCCAAGAACGACCTCTCCCATCAGGCGCTGTCGGCGCAGTTCGCCGACCATGGCCGCACCGGCCCGCTGGAGCGGGCCTATCTGGCGGTCGTCTGGGGCATGCCCGACCGCAAGCGCGGAACGGTCGAGGCGGCGCTCGCCCGCAGCACCCACAACCGCGAGAAGATCGTCGTGGTCTCCGACGAGCGCGGCCGCTACGCCATCACCCATTACGAGGTTCTCGAGAACCTGCCCCCTGCAGGTCCCATCGCGAGCCTGGTTCAATGCCAGCTGGAGACGGGACGCACGCACCAGATCAGGGTTCACATGGCCCATCTCGGGCATCCGCTGCTGGGCGACTCCGCCTACGGCTCGGGCTTCAAGACGAAGGCGAATCGCCTCTCGGAGCCGCAAAAGGACGCGTTGAGGGCTTTAAACCGGCAGGCCCTGCATGCGGCGATCTTAGGCTTCGAGCACCCCCGCAGCGGCGAGTTCCTGCGCTTCGAGAGCCCCCTGCCCGCCGATATGGCCGCGCTTCTTGGGGCCCTGCGGGAGGCGATTTAGCGTCAATGCGTCGCAAAAATCAGCCACGCTGGCACCCTTGCGCTGCCCAAGCGTTCACCACGTCTTGAAGCCCGACGCCTCTATTCGGACAAGCTTGAACCGGGTATATAGAGAAGCACGGCGGCCGGCCATCGAGGGGGCCGTCACAGGCTTGCCTCGTGGAATGAGGGAGCCAAAGGAGGAATAGGATATGGCTACAGCGCTTCCAGTGCTTGCCAATGAAGGGGGCCTTTCGCGCTATCTCGACGAGATCCGTCGCTTCCCCATGCTTGAACCCCATGAGGAGTACATGCTCGCCAAAAGCTGGCGCGAGCATGGAGACCGCGAAGCAGCCCACAAACTGGTCACATCCCACCTGCGCCTGGTCGCCAAGATCGCCATGGGCTATCGCGGCTACGGCCTGCCGATCGGCGAGGTGGTCTCGGAAGGCAATGTCGGCCTGATGCAGGCCGTCAAGCGCTTCGAGCCTGACAAGGGCTTCCGCCTCGCCACCTATGCCATGTGGTGGATCAAGGCGGCGATTCAGGAATACATCCTGCGGTCCTGGTCGCTTGTGAAGATGGGCACCACCGCGAACCAGAAGAAGCTGTTCTTCAACCTGCGCAAGGCCAAGGGCCGCATCTCCGCCTTCGAAGAAGGCGATCTGCACCCTGAGAATGTCAAGCAGATCGCCACCCAGCTCGGCGTGACCGAGCAGGACGTGGTGGACATGAACCGCAGGCTCGGCGGCGACGCCTCCCTGAACGCGCCCCTGCGCGACGAGGGCGAAGGCGGCGGCGAGTGGCAGGACTGGCTCGTCGATGCCGGCCAGAGCCAGGAGCAGGTGCTCGTGGAGGAGGAGGAGGGCCAGAACCGGCTCACCGCCCTGCGCAACGCCCTATCCGTGCTCAACCCCCGCGAACGCCGGATCTTCGAGGCACGCCGCCTCTCGGACGACCCGATTACCCTGGAGGAGCTCTCCTCCGAGTTCGGCGTGTCCCGCGAGCGTGTCCGCCAGATCGAGGTGCGTGCCTTCGAGAAGATCCAGGAGGCGGTGAAGAAGAACCTGACCCAGATCGAGACCTCATCGGCCGACGCCTGAACCGATCCGGGTACTCATTAAAAAAGCCGCGCTGGATTGCGCGGCTTTTTTAATGTCGGGAGCTTGCCGGGCCTACTGCCACTGGCTGAAGGCGTCGTTGAGGATCTGCTCCCCGGAGCCGCCCTTCTCGAAGCTCAGGATCGCGCGCTGGCCCGATGCCATCCTGACCGGCAGGTCGATCCAGTTGCGGCGCACGAAGAGCTGGGTGTTGCGCGCAATATCGACCTGCAGGTTGGACAGGCCGATCAGGAAGAGGTTTTCCCGGACCGGGACGGGCAATCCGGCAACCGGGGTGCCGCGGGCGGCCTCCTCGCTCTTGAACTGCAGGAGGCCCACATCGCGGATCACGCGGCTGATGTCGCCGGCGCGGGTCGTGAAGGTGAGCTCGACCGTGTGGGAGGCCGGAAGCGTGGTGTCGAGGTTGCGCCGCAGCAGGAGCCGCATCGTCAGCCCGGCATCCGGAATCTCGATCTGGGCGCTGACGGCGCGCTCGAGCGGCTGCCCCTGGCCGGGATTGACGTCCTCGAGACGCCAGACCACACGGCCGACCTGGGCCTTCGGGGTTTGGGGATTGGTGGGATCCTCCTCGTAGAAGACCGCCCGCTGGGCGACGCCAGTCTCCTGCCGCGGAGCCTGTTGGCCTGCGGCGGGAGCCGGCGGCGCCTGGCCTCCAACCCGTTCGTTGATCTTGCTCTCGTCCGCAGGAGCCGGCTGCGGCGCCTCGGCAACAGGGGTCTCGGGGGCGAGATCCTCGGGCCTGTCCCGCCACAGGAAGGCGAAGGCCGCAATGGCGGCGATCACAAGGGCGAGGATCGACCCGAAGATGACGGTGCGCCCCCGCCCCCGGCTCTGCATGGCCGGATGGGGACGGCTGTCGATCTTGGGCCGGGCAATGGCAGGCTCCGCATAGGCGGCCTGTGCCTCGTCGTCCTCCGGTGCAGCCGAAGGGGCCGGAGCCCGCAGGCCATGGGCCGGGGCCCGAACCGCATCGGAAGGGTTTTGAGCCGGCTGGCCGCCTGCGAGGGCGCTTGAGAACGCGTCGGGATCGAACCCGGATGCAGGCGCCGCATAACCGGCTTCGACCTTGTCGATGGCCTCGTCGAGGGACCGGCTTTCCTGCTGGATTTCCGCATCCGACAAGGGCGGATTGAGGGAGCGCAGCTGCGCGATCAGGGCCGTGCGGGCGCGCTCATAGACGGAGCGCCGCATCTCGGGCGTCTGATCGGGCAAGCCTTCGACGGCTCGTGCAATGAGGGGGTAATAATCTGCCATTTAACTTGGGAATGACCCGCTCAGGCTCCGCCGTCAACCCTCAAAGGGGTTCTTCATGAGGATTGTATCGTCACGCTCCGGCGAGGTGGACAGAACGGCCACCGGCGCTCCGATCAGTTCCTCGATCCGGCGCACATACTTGATGGCCTGCGCCGGCAGGTCCGCCCAGGAGCGGGCGCCTGCGGTCGAGCCGCTCCAGCCCTCGAAATTCTCGTAGATCGGCTCGACGCGGGCTTGTGCGCCCTGACTTGCCGGGAAGTAGTCGATGGTCTCGCCGTCGAGCTTGTAGCCGACGCCGATCTTGATGGTCTCGAAGCCGTCGAGGATGTCGAGCTTGGTGAGCGCGATGCCGTCGATGCCCGACGTGCGCACGGTCTGGCGCACCAGCGTGGCATCGAACCAGCCGCAGCGGCGCTTGCGGCCCGTCACCACGCCGAACTCCTTGCCCTTCTGGCCGATCAGCTCGCCGGTCTCGTCGAAGAGCTCGGTCGGGAAAGGCCCCTCGCCCACGCGGGTCGTGTAGGCCTTGGCGATGCCGAGCACATAGCCGACCGCACCCGGGCCCAGCCCTGATCCGGTCGCCGCCTGGCCTGCCACCGTGTTGGAGGAGGTGACGAACGGGTAGGTGCCGTGATCCACATCGAGCAGGGCCCCTTGCGCGCCCTCGAACAGGATGCGCCGGCCCGCCCGGCGCTGGTCGTCGAGCAGGCGCCACACGGCATCCATGTAGGGCAGCACCTTGGGAGCGACGGAAGCCAGCTCCTCGTAGATCGCCTGCGGGGCGAACTCGTCGAGGCCGAAGCCCCGGCGCAGGGCGTTGTGATGGGTGAGCAGCCGGTCGATCTTCTCCGGCAGGGTGCTCAGGTCGGCCAGATCCATGAGGCGGATGGCGCGGCGGCCTGCCTTGTCCTCATAGGCCGGGCCGATGCCCCGCTTGGTGGTGCCGATCTTCGTGCCGGCGCTGCCGCTTTCGCGCAGGGCATCGAGTTCGCGATGGATGGAGAGAATCAGCGTGGCGTTCTCGGCGACCCGCAGGTTCTCGCGGGTGATCGACACCCCCTGCTCGCCTAAGCGCTCCACCTCGGAGGCGAGCGCATGCGGATCGAGCACGACGCCGTTGCCGATGACGGACAGCTTGTTCGGGCGCACCACCCCCGACGGCAGGAGCGACAGCTTGTAGACCTTGTCGCCGATCACGAGGGTATGGCCGGCATTATGCCCGCCCTGGAACCGCACGACCACGTCCGCCTGTTCGGACAGCCAGTCGACGATCTTGCCCTTGCCTTCGTCGCCCCACTGGGCGCCCACGACAACCACATTCGCCATCGCCTAAAGCCTCACATGAAAAAACCCCGGCGCAAGGCCAGGGTTGGGGAAAAACCTTGCAAACCCTCATGGTGGATCATGCGCCACAGGTCAAGGCGCAATAAGCCTTGTCCAACGCATCCTAGTCTGCAGGAAAGGCGGGAATGTGTTTTCCGACGCATGCGCAAGGGGAGGAGGGCACCCGCGCCAAACGTATCCAACGATCCCGGGTTCTGCTCCGCAGCCCCGGGATGACAGGGGTATGCTCCATGAAATCCAGATTGCCGGAAGGCCGGCAACGATGCGGCGGGCGTCAAGCTCGTCCGCGTGCGCTCTTTTCCGCCTTCACCCGATGCTCGACGAAGTTGCGGATTTCGCGGGTGCGGCGCTGCGGTTCGAGAACCTCCGCGTCGATGCCGTGGCGCCAGGCGAGATCGAAGCGGGTGGGATCCTGGTGCAGGGCGGCCAAGTCTGCCGTATAGGCCACGGCATCCTCCGCCGTCCGGCAGAAGCCTTCGCGCACGAGAATGTCGGTGCGCCGCTCCAGGATGGCGGCCAGTTCGCCTAGAGAGAATTCCGGGTGGTACTGCACGCCCCAGAACACTCCGCCGCTCATGCGGATCTCCGCCGCCTGGACGGGCGAGACCGCGTTGCCGGCAATCACCGTGCAATCGCCCGGCAGCGCCGTCACCATGTCGAGGTGGATGGCCGGCGCGTCGTAGGCGGCGGGACGGCCCTCGAGCAGAGGATGAGCCCGGCCCGCTTCCGTCGGCGCCAGCTTGCGGGCGATGCCCAGTTCGCGCCCCAAGGGATTTCGCCCCACGTCGCCATCGGCCGCGACAGCCGCCACCTGCAGGCCCCAGCAGGAGCCGAAGGACGGGGTGCGCGAGGCATAGACCGCCCGCATAAGGTCGATCTGGCTTAAAATATCGGGCGTGCGGTCGTAGATGTTGAGATGCGAGCCGGTCAGCACGATCCCGTCGTAGGATTCGAGGCCTGCGGCATCCGGCAGGTTCGCGCCCTCGTCCGTCGGAAAGGCGATGTCGCAGACGGCATCCGGCGCGATCCCCTGCAGAACCTCCGCATAGGACTCGGACAGGGTGAGTCCATAGGCCTGCTTGTGAGCCTGCCTTGCACCACGCGTATTGCCCTCGACCACCAGAAACCTTAAGGCCATCAACTTCACCTGCTTACGTTCGTGCCGGTTTAGCCAAACGAGACGCGGCCGCAAGGGTTATGAGGTCCCACCTCCCATGAAAATCCTGCATTCGCTTCGGAAAGCGGCGTGGGGCCAGGCTTACCTGCTCCTGACGCTCACCACCCTCATGTGGGGCGGCAACGCCATTGCCGGGCGTCTTGCGGTGGGCGAGGTGTCGCCCATGGTGCTCACCTGCCTGCGCTGGGTGATCGTGGTCACGATCATGCTGCCGCTGGTCGGGCGGCAGGTTGCTGCGGAATGGCCGAAGATCAAGGAACGCTGGCTCTTCACGATCCTCATGGGCACCTTCGGGTTTACCGGCTTCAACGCCCTCTTCTATGCCGCGGCCCACTACACCACCGCCGTGAACCTCACGATCTTCCAGGGCTCCATTCCGGTGCTCGTGCTCCTCGGCACCGTTCTGTTCTTCGGGGCGCGCGTCATCCCGCTGCAGATCATAGGGATGATCGTGACGATCCTCGGCGTGATCCTGGTCTCGGTGAAGGCCGACCTCGAGATCCTCAAGACGCTGGCGCTCAACATCGGCGACGTGTGGACCCTGATCGCCTGCGTGTTCTATGCAGCCTATACGCTCGGCCTGCGCCATCGTCCCGCCATTCCGGGCTTCGTCTTCTTCGCAGCCCTGGCGGCGGTTGCCTTCGCGAGCTCCCTGCCCCTGCTGTGGCTGGAGATCGCCCGCGGCACGGCGCAGCTGCCCACCTTGAAGGGCTGGATCATCCTGCTTTACGTGGGCCTGCTGCCGTCCCTGCTCTCGCAGGTCTTCTTCATGCGCGGCGTCGAATTGATCGGCCCCGCGCGCGCCGGTCTTTTCGTCAATCTCGTGCCGATCTTCGGGGCGCTTCTCGCAGTGGTGCTGCTGGGCGAGCCTTTCGCGCTTTACCACGCGCTGGGCCTCGTGCTGGTTCTCGGCGGCATCTGGCTTTCGGAGCGGCGGCGGTAGAGACGGCGCTTGTCATTCCCGGCCGGAGCGCAAGCGGAGGGGAAGGGAATCCATAGCACAGCGCTTGTGAGTGGATCCCCTCCCCTCGCTACGCTTGGCCTGAGGATGACAGCAACGGATACCGTACGGACATCGCTAATCCGCAAACACCACGGTCTTGCGCCCGTTGAGCAGGATGCGATCCTCCAGGTGGTAGCGCACGGCGCGGGCCAGGACCCGGCGCTCGATGTCGCGTCCCTTGCGCACCAGGTCGTCCGCCGTGTCGCGATGCGTGATCGACTCCACGTCCTGGGCGATGATCGGACCCTCGTCGAGGTCCGACGTCACGTAGTGGGCCGTGGCGCCGATCAGCTTCACGCCGCGCGTATGCGCCTGGTGGTAGGGCTTGGCGCCCTTGAAGCTGGGCAAGAATGAGTGGTGGATGTTGATGCAGCGCCCTGTCAGCTTCGCGGCGAGCCCATCCGAGAGCACCTGCATGTAGCGCGCCAGCACCACGAGGTCCGCCTTCGAGTCGCGGATGATCTCCCATACGCGGGCTTCCTGCTCGAGCTTCGTGTCCTTCGTGACGGGAAGATAGTGGAACGGAACCTTGCCCAGATCCACATGGCTGTAGGTGTCGACCGGATGATTGGCGATGACGCCGACGGGCTCGAAATCGAGCTCGTCGATGCGCCAGCGGTAGAGGAGATCCGCAAGGCAGTGATCGAACTTCGAGACCAGGAGCATGACCCGGCGCTTCTCGCTCGGATCGCGCAGGGTCCATGTCATGCCAAAGCGCTCCGCCAAGGGGGCAAAGCCGCTTCTCAAGGCATCGAGATTGCTCTCGCCCGCGACCGGATCGAACACGACGCGCATGAAGAAGCGGTCCGTCTGTGTGTCGTCGTATTGCTGGGCGTCGAGGATGTTGAGGCCTGCATCCGACAGATGCCCTGCCACGGCGGCCACGATGCCCGGACGGTTCGCACAGGCGAGCGTCAGGACGAAACGCTGCGGCAGGGATGATGACATGATGCCTGATCCTTAAAAGCGTACGGCGCGGGCGCGCTTGACCTGCGGGATATCCTCGATCCGGCGCAGCAATTCATCTGAAACCGGCTGGTCGACCGACACGAAGCAGATGGCGTCGCCACCCGGCTTGTCGCGGCCGAGCGCAAAGGTTGCGACGTTCACGCCGGACTCGCCGAGCAGGGTGCCGAAACGGCCGATGAAGCCGGGCTTGTCGTCGTTGCGAACATAGATCATGTGCGGGGCAAATTCCGCATCCACCGCGATGTCGCGGATGTCGACCACGCGGGGCTTGCCGTCCTGGAACACGGTGCCGCCCGCGTGTCGCGCCATGTCCTCCGCGTCGACGATGATGCGGATGAAGCTCTCGTAGTCGCGCGCCGCGTTCTCGCGCTTGACCTCTTCCACCA
>JALYFY010000146.1 GCA_030777385.1 Pseudomonadota bacterium
GGATCCTTCAAAGCCACACGCTATCACTCCCTGATCGTGGACCGGGAATCCTGCCCGTCGGATCTCCTCGTTACGGCCGAAACGTCGGACGGACTGGTCATGGGCCTGTCCCACCGCGCCCTGCCGATCCATGGGGTGCAGTTCCATCCCGAGAGCATCCTGTCGGAGCATGGGGTTACGATCATGCGCAATTTCTTCGAGCTTGCCGCGGACTGGAACGCCAGGCAGCGCCACGCCAGCAGCGAAGCCGCTCCAGCAGGACATTGAGAACCGATGGAATCCTTCAAATCCTACTTGGCCAAGGTTGCCACGGGCGCATCGCTCACCCGGGACGAGGCGCAGGATGCCTTCGACGACCTGCTCTCCGGCGAGGTGACGCCCGCTCAAGGGGGCGCCTTCCTCATGGCCCTGCGGGTTCGTGGGGAAGCCCTGGACGAGATTGTCGGTGCAGTCTCGGCCATGCGTGGGCGCATGCTGCGGGTCAACGCACCGCCAGAGGCCATCGACATCGTCGGCACGGGCGGTGACCATTCAGGCAGCTACAACATCTCGACGCTTGCAGCCATCATCGTGGCCTCTTGTGGCGTTCCCGTCGCCAAGCACGGCAACCGCGCAGCTTCCTCGAAATCCGGCACGGCCGACGTCTTGGCGGCCCTTGGCGTGAAGCTCGGTCTCGATGCGACCGGCTTGGAGCGCTGTCTCAAGGAGGTCGGCCTGTGCTTCATGTTCGCTCAGACGCACCATGCCGCCATGCGCCATGTGGCTCCGGTTCGTGTTGAGCTCGGCACTCGGACGATCTTCAACCTGCTAGGGCCATTGTCGAACCCTGCCGGAGCCACCAACCAGCTTCTCGGTGTTTTCTCAGAGGCTTGGCTGGAGCCTTTGACCCAGGTTCTGAAGGAGCTCGGCTCCAGAAAAGTTTGGACGGTGCATGGGTCCGACGGGCTCGACGAGATGACCACCACCGGCCCGACCCTTGTGGCGGCGCTTGAAAATGGTGCGATCCGCCGCTTCACCGTGACCCCTGACGAGGTTGGTCTGCCGACGGCAAAGCTCGAGGATCTGAAAGGCGGCGATCCCGAGCATAATGCAACCCAGCTGCGCGCCGTTCTGGAGGGAGCCCGTATCCCTTACCGGGATGTGGCTCTGCTCAATGCAGCCGCATCCCTGGTGATCGCAGACGCGGCGGCAAACCTGCGCGACGGGCTCGACCGGGCTACCCGCGCCCTGGACAGCGGCGCCTCCAAAGCCACCCTCGATCGCCTCGTGCAAGTCTCGAACGCTTGAGCGGATGGCCCGATGAGCGACGTTCTCAGCAAGATTGAAGCCTATAAGCGCCGGGAGATCGCGGCGGCGAAAGCGGCTGTCCCACAGGCCGAGATCGAGCACCGCGCAAGCCTCGCCTCGCCGCCCCGCGGCTTTGCCAAGGCCATCGAGCGTCATCTCTCTCAAGCACGTCCTGCGCTCATCGCCGAGGTCAAGAAGGCAAGCCCATCCAAGGGCCTGATCCGCGCGGACTTCGATCCGCCGAGCCTCGCCAGGGCCTACGCCGACGGCGGCGCAACCTGCCTGTCGGTTTTGACCGACGAGCCCTCCTTTCAGGGAAAGCCAGAGTATTTAGGCGCGGCTCGTGAGGCCTCCGGCCTGCCGGCGCTGCGCAAGGATTTCCTGTTCGAGCCCTACCAAGTTTATGAAGCGCGGGCTTGGGGAGCCGATTGCATTCTCGTGATCATGGCGAGCGTCTCCGATGACGAGGCCCGCACGCTGATCGACACGGCCCACGATCTTGGGATGGACGTGCTGGTCGAGGTGCATGACCGGGCCGAGCTGGAACGCGCCCTGCCCCTTGGCACGAAGCTGGTGGGCATCAACAACCGCAATCTTCGCACCTTCGAGGTCTCGCTCGGGGTGAGCGAGGAGCTTGCCCCGCTGATCCCGTCCGACCGTATCATCGTTGGCGAAAGCGGCATCTTCACCCTGGACGATATCGAGCGCCTGACGAAGGTCGACATCCGTACCTTCCTCGTCGGCGAGAGCCTGATGCGGCAGGCCGATGTGGCGGCAGCCACGCGAAAGCTTCTGTTCGGCGAAGCCGCATGACGAAGCTTACGCATCTCGATGCGGCAGGCGAGGCCAACATGGTCGACGTCTCGGAGAAGAGCGTCACCAGCCGCACCGCTATAGCCGAAGGATGCGTGGTCATGCGGCCCGAAACGGTGGACCTGATCCGCCAGGGCGACGCCAAGAAGGGCGATGTGCTGGGTACCGCGCGGCTTGCTGGCATCATGGCCTCCAAGCGCACCCATGAGCTGATCCCGCTCTGCCACCCTCTCCTCATCTCCAAGGTGAAGGTGGATTGCACTCTCGATGCCTCCCTGCCGGGTGTTCGGGTAAGCGCCGAGGTGAAGGTGTCGGGCCAGACCGGCGTCGAGATGGAGGCGCTGACCGCCGTTTCCGTGGCGTGCCTGACGATCTACGATATGGTGAAGGCCGCCGATAAAGGCATGCGGATCGAGAACATTCGCCTGCTCCGGAAGAGCGGCGGCCGTTCGGGAGATTTTGAGGCCCCATGAGCTTGATCTCTGTCGAGGATGCCCTGTCACGCATTCTGGCAAGCGTCGCAAAGCCCGTCGAAGTCGTGCATGTGCCCCTCACCGCCTGCGCCGGTCGAACGCTGGCTGACGACATCGTTGCTCTTCGCGACCAGCCGCCCTTCCCGGCTTCTGCCATGGATGGTTATGCGGTGCGCAGCGTCGATGTCGCCCAGGTGCCTGCAACCCTCCAGGTGATCGGCACAAGCGCGGCGGGAAGCCGCTTCTCTGGCGTTGTGGGCCTCAGGCAGGCGGTGCGGATCTTCACCGGAGCGCCCGTGCCCGAGGGGGCCGACGCGGTGGTGCTGCAGGAGGACACGGAGCGGTCCGGCGATCAGGTTACAGTGAAGGAGGAGGCCCGCTCCAACCGCCATATTCGCACGGCCGGTCTCGATTTTCGTGCGGGCGACGTGCTTCTGCAGGTCGGTCTGCGCCTGGATGCCCGCCACATCGCCCTGGCCGCAGCCATGGGCCACGGAGCCCTCCCGGTTCACCGAAAGCCTCGTGTTGCCATTCTGGCTACGGGCGATGAGTTGGTGCGCGCGGGAGAGCCCGTCGGACCCGATCAGATCACCGCGTCCAGCCTGCCTGCGACCCTTGCCATGGTGGAGAAAGCCGGCGCCGAGGCCATCGATCTCGGGATTGCCCGCGATAGCCTCGAATCCCTGGAGGAGCGCATCCAGGCAGCGCAAGGCGCCGGTGCAGACATCCTGGTCACCTTAGGCGGAGCGTCCGTCGGCGAGCACGATCTGGTTCAGAAGGCATTGGGTCGCCAAGGCATGGATCTCGACTTCTGGCGCGTGGCCCTTCGGCCCGGCAAGCCCCTGATGCACGGGCGCCTGGGCTCGACCCTCCTCCTGGGCCTGCCCGGCAACCCGGTCTCGTCCTTTGTTTGCGCCATCCTGTTCCTGATCCCAGCCATCCGGGCGCTGCTCGGCGATCCAAAGGCCGGTGAGGACCCCAGCGAAGACGCAATTCTTGGAGCCGACCTCCCGGCCAATCGGGAGCGTCAGGACTACATGCGCGCCTCGTTGGCTCTCCAAGACATACCGCTGAGCCTTGCCCGGGGACCCGAGCGCCTAATGCTCCCGGTCGTTATGCCGCACCTGGTCCAGGATTCGTCCATGCTGAGCATCCTCGAGCGCTCCGATGCGCTGCTAGTACGCCCGCCCCATGCCTCGGCAGCGTCAGCCGGTGAGCCCTGTCGGATCATTCGGCTCGAGCGGTTCTGCTGAGGGCGTTATGCCTACTATCTTGGGTGGGTTAAGCTGGAAGCTTTGGATCGCAGTTATGTAACTGCATTGATGTGCTTTCCCTTGAGCCTCATCCACAGAGCTTTAGGAAATTTATTCTTAAAAGATGATTGCCTGTTCGCCCC
>JALYFY010000147.1 GCA_030777385.1 Pseudomonadota bacterium
GGCTAAAGCCCCTGAAGGCCAGCGCAAGGATGCCCTAGGGTAAACACTTCGTTCCGGCGGCTTGCTCCGAGAACAGGGCCCTACGGCATGAAGGGGCGAGAGGGCCGGAAAGCCCGCAGCATCACGTGCCGCGAAATGTCCCGAATGCTACTTCCCCGCAACCTTACGCAGGGCCTCGTTGATCCTGTCCTGCCAGCCCGGCCCGTCCTCTTGGAAGAAGTCGAGAACGTCCCGGTCGATGCGCAGGGTCACTGTCTCTCTGACCCCGGGCAGAGAGACCTTCTTGGGCGCAGGTTCCGCCGGCTTGGTGGTGGCCTTCTTGAAGGCGGCCTCCGCCGCCTGCCGGGAGTCGCCTGGTGATCTCAGTCTGCTCGGTGGCTTCGACATGGATGTCTTCTCCTGTATTCGTGGGGATCGGGCCCGGCCCGACCAAATCTTGCAGGATTATCTAAAGGGGCACCAGAGGCCAGAGTCGCGAGCCGATTACAAGATCGGGCGCGGCTTTGATTGTTCTCAAGCTGTCTTTGAGCTCTTGAGGATGCCACCCGGCAGCGGAGCGCCGGAACCTGCTTCATCCGCAGCTTGGCACAAGCTTCATGGGTTAGCTCCCTGAAAGTCGTGCGCGTCATAAGAGACGCGCACATGCCGTGGAAATGCGGGCAGGTCTCTCGGGGGTAACATGAAATCTCACAACACAGTCACAAGGCCGAAGGTCGGGCTCTCCGGCATCTCGGGACGTTTCTACGCAGGCATCGCGGCGGGCATTCTCGCACTGATCGCACTGTCCATCTACGGATCGCTCGAAATCTCGAGCATCCTGCTTGAGCGGAAGCAGGCGGAGCTCAAGAGCCTTGCCCAGACCGCCACAACTCTGGTCGCAGGCTACGAAGAGCGTGCGAAGAAGGGTGAGTTCTCCCTCGAAGAGGCGAAGAAGCGCGCCGCCGACACGCTGCGCACCATGCGCTACAATGGGAACGACTACTTCGTCGTGCTCGACTACACCAACTTCGTCGTCATGCATCCCAACAAGGCCACGGAAGGCAAGAACCTTTCCGACGTGAAGGACTCCAATGGAACCTACGTGACCCGCGAGCAGGTCGCAGCCGGCAAGCGGGGCGGCGGGTTCGTGAACTTTCTCTGGCCCAAGCTGAATGAGACGGTGCCCTCGCCGAAGACGGTGTATGCCGTCTCCATCCCGCAATGGGAATGGGTTGTGGCAGCAGGCATGTATATCGATGACCTCGCAGCCATCAGCGCCACCTACCGGAATATGTTTCTCGCTTTCGTCGGCGTGTCTGCCCTTATCCTGCTGGGCATCGCCTTCGGACTTGGGCGGAGCATCTCCCGTCCTATTGGGCGTCTTGTCGAGAACATGCGCTCGCTTGCCAGCGGCGACCTCAACGTGACAATCGACGGGACCTCGCGCCGCGACGAGATCGGCCAGATGGCCGGCTCCGTGCAGGTGTTCAAGGACGCGCTTCTCGCGAAGAAGGAGGCCGATGAGGCTGCAGCGCGCGAGGCGGACGCCCGCACGCGCCGTGCCGAGATGCTGGATCAGCTGACGAAGCGCTTCGAGCAGAACGTGTCGTCCCTGACCCAGGGGCTCTCGTCCGCGGCCACCACGATGGAGGCCACGGCGCAGACCATGACGGCGGTGGCCGGCCAGACCACCCAGCAGTCGGTCACCGTGGCGTCCGCCGCCCAGCAGACCTCCGCCAACGTGCAGACGGTGGCAGCCGCCACCGAGGAGCTCTCCATCTCCATCCGCGAGATCGCCTCCCAGGTGGCGCAGTCCTCGCAGATCGCCGACCGCGCGGTGCAAGGCGCCCAGCGCACGGACGCGGCCGTGCAGAGCCTGGCAACAACCGCCAGCCGGATCGGCGACGTGGTGCAGCTCATCAACACCATTGCAGGCCAGACCAACCTGCTGGCGCTCAACGCCACCATCGAGGCGGCACGCGCAGGCGAGGCCGGCAAGGGCTTTGCGGTGGTGGCCTCCGAGGTGAAGGACCTGGCGACGCAAACCGCCAAGGCCACCGACGAGATCTCGCAGCAGATCGGCTCGGTGCAGCAGGCGACGCAGCAGACGGTGGCGGCCATCCAGGAGATTGCGCGCACGATCACCGAGATGAGCCAGATCTCCACCTCGA
>JALYFY010000148.1 GCA_030777385.1 Pseudomonadota bacterium
AGCGGCCTTACAAGGCCATGCTGTAGGATTAGAGCCCCGGCCCCTTCGCGGCCCCGAGGATCACGCCTGGCCTTGCTGCGTCGGTGCTCTGCAGGAGCACCACATAGGCGTCCCCGCCCTTGCGGGCGGTCTCGAGGGGCATCTCGAAGCGGGCGGAACCGCCGCGCCATTCGCCCAGGCGGTTGAGACCCCGCACCACATTGGCATAGGTGATCGTCTTGCCCCGGTTCTCGCCGCGCTCGATCGGCACCGTCTGCGTGCGCAGGACGGGAAGCACCCACACCTCGGCCTCGCGCTGGGCGGTCTCCGGCGTTTCCTCGACCTGGATCGTGACCGTTCCGCTCTGCTCGTTGACGGTCACGTTGACCGGCAAGGTCTTGCGGCCTTTCGAGGTGTACTGGATCGCGTTCTCGATCTGGGCCCGGTCCGAGCCGATGCAGGACTTCTTGCCGTTGACGATCATCTGCGGCGTGAAGACCTGCCGGTCGCTGCGGGAATGGGCATAGGCCTTCTGCCGCTCGGTGAAGGCCACATGGGCCAGCGTGTCCTTCCAGCCGAGATAATCCCAGTAATTCACAGGCAGGGACAGCGCGATGATGTCCGGCTGGCGGGAATATTCGACCAGAAGCTCATCCGCCGGCGGGCAGGACGAGCAGCCCTGGCTGGTGAACAGCTCGACCACCGCGCGCGGCGGGTCCGCCTGGGCGGGCTGCAGGAGAGCGACGAGCCCGAGAGCCGCCAGGGTCAATGTCAATCGAGATGCCATGATGGGAGCCATGGAACACGAATTGCGCCTCAAGGGAAACTCACGTTAGCTTGAGGGGGTTGCCGGCACGCGCCAGCGGCGGTGCATCCACAGCCACTGCTCCGGATATTCACGCACCCACTCCTCCACCACGGAGGTCATGGCCTGCATGGCGCCCTGCACGTTGATCTGCCCGTCCGGATCCCGGGGCAGATCGAGGGGCGGCGTCAGCTGCAGCCTGAAGCGGTGGTTAGGGAGGCGTATGACCCGCACCCCATGAACCGGGCAGTCGAACCTGCGGGCGAATTTGCCGAGGATCGGGTTGACCAGGGCTGGACGGCCCATGAAGTTCACAAGCACGCCCCGGGTGAAGTGCTGGTCGATGAGCATGCCGAGATGGCCGCCCTTCTCCAGGGCCCCCTGCATGGCGAAGGCCGCCCCCTGGCGCGCCGCTTCCAGGTTGCCCATGGTCTCGCTGCGGATCTCGTGCAGCACACGGGCGATGGCCGGATCGTTGGGCGCACGGAACACCGCCGTGGTGTCGAGCCCGAAGCGGGCGGCGCAGATGGCGGGCAGTTCCCAATTGGCCAAGTGGGCGGAGAAGATCAGGCCGGGCTTCTCATCGTCCCTCAGCTTCAGGAAGTGATCGATTCCATCGACCTCGGTGCGGCCGGGGACCTCCCTGTCCGGGTCGAAATCGAACAGGCGGCCGAGATGGGGATATTCCGCCCCAGTGCGGCCGAGATTGTCCCAGGCGGCGAGCGCCAGGGTCTTCACCTCGGCCTCGGATTTTTCGGGATAGGCGGCCCGGATATTGGCCAGCGCCGTCCTGTGGGCGCCAAGCCACGGCCCGAAGGTGCGCGTGAGAGCCGCTCCCACAGCGCCGGAGCGCTCGGGCCCCAGCGCCCGCGCCAGGCCGAAGACGCCGCGCACGACGCCGACCATGACCGTCTCGGTGAGGCGCGAGACGAGGCTGCGGGGGCGGTGGCTTTGCTGCACGTTCGATCCTGGCATGATGTGCCGGCTTGCGAGCCGGCCTGGAAAAAGAAAAGTCCCCGCGTGTCTTTCGCGGGGAGCCCGTTTCGTCAAGATCTGTGGTTGCGGAGCCGCCGATTCCAGAGGCAGGACCAATCAGAACGTCACGATCACCTTGCCGAACACCTTGCGGCCCTCCAGACGCTCCAGCCCCTGCTGGAACTCGTCGAGGGGGAAGACCTCATCGATGACGGGGGTCATGCCCTGGGCCATCTTGTCCAGCGACTGGGAAATGTTCTCGATCCGGCAGCCGAAGGACCCGAAGATCCGGTATTGCTGCTGGAAGAGCTGCATCAGGTTCATGGTGGTGGACACACCCGAGGTGGAGCCGCAGGTGACGAGGCGCCCGCCGCGCTTGAGGCAGAGAAGCGAGCCGTTCCAGGTTTCGGCGCCCACATGCTCGAACACCACGTCGACGCCTTTTCGCTTGGTGAGCTGGCGCACCTCGCCCTCGAAGCGCTCGGTGCGGTAGTTGACCACGTAGTCGGCGCCCAAGGCCTTCGCCTTCTCGCCCTTCTCGTCGTCGCCCACCGTCGTGTAGACGGTGCAGCCGATGGCCTTGGCCATCTTGATCGCCGCCGTGCCGATGCCGGACCCGCCCGCATGGACGAGGATCGACTCGCCCGGCTCCAGCTTGGCGTTGTCGAACAGCATGTGCTGCACGGTGCCGAAGCCGATGGGCGCGCAGGCCGCCTGCTCGAAGGACACGCCCTCGGGCACCGGGATGACGAGCCGCTCCGGCCGGTTGATCAGCTCGCGGGCAAAGCCGTCGATGTGGAAGCCCATGATGCCGGCGACGTTCTCACAGAGATTGTCCCAGCCCTTCCGGCAGGCCTGGCAATGGCCGCAGGTCTCGGCCCCGTACATGGTGACCGGATCGCCCGCCTTGAACCGGGTGACGCCCTCGCCCACCGCGGCGATCTCGCCCGAGGCCTCGACGCCGACGGCTTGCGGCATCTTGCGCTTGGCGAATGCCATGCCGCGAAAGCCCCAGACGTCGAGGTAGTTGAGGGCGAGCGCCTTCACCCGCACCTGCACCTCGCCGGGGGCAGGCGGCGGAGGCGCCTCCATCTCGGTGATGCGAAGATCACGGTCGCCGAAAAGCTGAAGGGAGCGCATGCGTCGTATCCTTTTCATCGTCATCCCAGGACCTGTTCCAGGGATCACCGCCTTGCCGGGCAAAGACGTGGATGGCCGGGACTCATCCCCGGATCGAGCCGGGGACGGCCATGACGTGGAGAAACCATGTGCGGCGGCTTAAAGCGCAGCGGACCGGATGGCAAGCGCAGCACGCTTCCCCTGCTCAATCCCGGATTGCTGCCAGATAGCGCTCGACCGACCGGGCCACCGCCGCTTTTCCGTCCTGGAGGATGTTGCGGTGCGCGAAGGCCCCGAAAACCTGCTCGAAGGGGTAAGGCGCCACGGCAGCGGCAATCCGCTCCACGGCGGTGCGGTTGAGCGGAATGTAATTGGGGTAGCTGCGCATGAAGCTGACGAAGCGGCGATCCGCCGTGACCTGGAGATTGTCGCCCACGAACAGGCTGCCTCGGCCTTCCGAGCCCCTTGCATGATGCAGCACCGTGCTGCCCTCGAAATGCCCTCCGGTGCGGACCAGCGTAAGGCCTGGCCCGATCTCAAGCGTCTCGCCCGACCAGAACCGGATGGAATCATGCGGGCGCATCACCCATTGCCGGTCATCCTCGTGCAGATAGACCGGCACGCCGCCGAACGCCTCGCTCCATTCGGCCAGAGACGAGTAGTAATGCGGATGCGAGATCGCGATGGCCTTCAGGCCGCCCACGCGGCGGATCCGCCGGATTGCCTCCTCGGCCACCAAGGACACGCAGTCCCACAGGACGGCGCCCTCGCCTGTGGGGATCACCAGGGCGCGCTGCCCGATGGCGAAGTCGGGCTCGATCCCGATGCCCGTGAGACCGCCCTCTTCGGTAAAGACGTTGCGATGGGTGGCCTGGAGCTCCTCGAAGGT
>JALYFY010000149.1 GCA_030777385.1 Pseudomonadota bacterium
GTATCGAAATCCCACCCGATCATGAGGATGGAATGCTGCGCCTTGAGCATGGCCGATTGAACAGCCTGGAAGTAGTCAGCGGCATCGACGATGAGTGCAATGCGGTCGGCCTGCTCGATACGCCAGCATGTATGACCGGAACGCAAGACTCGCACTACTACTCTCTCCCTAGTCCCGCCGCCTGCTGCTTCAGCATCGGCGTGACCCTATCAAGGCTGCCTTGGCTTTAAACCAGATGCGGTCGCTCGTGGTTCCGCCGAGAAGACATAAGCCCCGTATAGGTCCGGTTGGGGACATCCCATGAGGTCCCCTGCCCTTTCGTCCCGTTCTGAAGGTCAGGGCAGCCTTACCCGCGCCAGAACTGTGGAAAGAACAAAATCAGCACCGTGAACAGTTCAAGGCGCCCCAGCAGCATGCCGAAGCAGAGGAGCCATTTGGAGGCTTCCGGAAGCGTGGCGAAATTGCCGGCCGGACCGATGATCGGCCCGAGGCCGGGGCCCACGTTCGATAGTGCGGCAACAGCCGCGCTGGCACTGGTCAGGAAGTCGAGATCAAATGCCATCAGGGCTATTGTGAGCGCGCTGTAGCAAATGAAATACAAAGAGAAGAATACCACCACGGACGCAATCACATCATCCGGCAGCAACCGGCCCGCATAGACGCGTGGAAACACGCCCTTTGGGTAGAGCAGGCGCAGAAACTGGCTCTGGAGCATGCGGATCATGACTTGGAAGCGAAAGATCTTCATCCCGCCTGTGGTCGACCCCGTGCAGCCGCCCACGAACATGAGACCGAAGAAAAGCCCCACCATCAGGTTGCCCCACAGGGTGTAGTCAGCCGTGGCATAGCCGGTTGTCGTCACCACGGATACCACGTTGAAGGCAGCCAGCCGGATGGCGTCGGCAGCACTGTGTTGACCTGCCATCACCAGCCATGCGGCAACGATCACGATAACGACGCCAAGGAGGCTGACAAGAAACCAAACCTGGCTATCGCGCAGGGCGTCCCGCTGCCCCTGAAGCAGGCGGAGATAAAGCACGAAAGGTACGGCTCCCGAGAGCATGAACACCGTCGAGACCCAGTGCAGCGCGGCATTGTTCCAGCGGGCCATCGAGGAATCCGAGGTGGAAAACCCTGCCGTTGAGACGGTCGTCAGCGCATGCGCCAGAGCCTCGAAAGGCGTCATCGCTATCAACCAATAAGCGACGCCGCAGATTGCCGTGAGCGCCACATACATCAGAACAATTCTGGTTGCGATCTCCCGAACTCGGGGCATGACCTTCTCAGAGCGATCCGACGACTCAGTTCGAAACAACTGCATGCCGCCGACCCCAAGAGCGGGCAGGATCGCAATCGCAACTCCGATGATGCCGATGCCGCCAAGCCATTGCAGAAGCGCTCGCCAGAGAAGAATACCATGTGGCGCGGCATCCAGGCCTACAATCACCGTTGCGCCGGTTGTCGTCAGGCCAGACACGGACTCGAAGAACGCATTGGTGAAACTGTCCCGCAGCTGGGCATAGTCGGAAATGTAGAGAGGGATCGCGCCGAACAGGGCAATGGTCGTCCAGGCCACCGGCGTGAGGAGAAAGGCTTGGCGCAGTGTCAGTCCCCCGGAAAGCCGGCACCGCGTCAGATGGGTCAGACCCGCACCGCAGACGAAGGTGATTATGCTTCCGATGAGAAAGGCTCTCCAGTTCGGATCACCTGTGAGAGCATCGACAATTACAGGCAAGAGCATGGCCGCCGCGAGTGCAAGGAGCATGCGGCCTGTCAGGTGGAAGACCGGACGTGTGTAGGGCGGAGCCCATGCACTACGGAATTGTGCCTCACGCATGGATCTGCCCTAGTCTCCGCTCCCGTTCGGCGGCCCGGCCAGGATCGCCTCGACCTTGCGCAAGGCTTGATAAGCCACCACGGCGATAATGCTGTCGCCGGGATGCACCTGGGTCGAACTGGTGGGAATGATCACCTCCCCATTGCGGACAATGGCGCCCACCAGCATCCCGTCTGGCAGCTTGGCGTCCCGCAGGGTGCCCCTGACCAGCCGCGAGCCCTCCTGAGCGGTCGCCTGGATCACTTCGCCGAAGTCCTCCCGAAGTGTATAAAGGGCCGAGACCGACCGGTGGCGCACATGGCGTAGGATGGTCGAGATCGTAATGGTGCTTGGGCTGACGACCGCATCGATGCCCAGGGCTGGCAGCACGTGCTCATAGGAGGTTTTATTCACCAGGGTAATTGCCCGGGTGCAACCCTCGCGCTTGGCCAGGACCGACGCGAAGATGTTCGTCTCGTCATCGTTGGTGACCGCGATGATCGTCTCAGCGCTCTGGACATTGGCCTCGATCAGCACATCCTTGTCGAGCGCGTCGCCTTGTATCACAACGGCAGCATCGCCGAGCTCGCGGGAGACGAACTCAGCCCGCTCCCGCGAATGCTCAACCACTTTAAGCGAGACATACGGGGCATGCCGGGCAATCCGGGCGGCCAAGTTCAGGCCGACGTTCCCGCCGCCCACGATCACGATGCGGCGCGCCACCTGCTCCTCGTGGCCGAGGAAAGCCATGACGCGATCCACGTGAGCGGTCTCTGTGATAACATAGACATCATCGCCGCGCTGCACCTGATCCTCGCCCCGAGGCACGAAGGCTTGCCCATTCCTCACGATTGCGCCGATCACGATCCCAGAGCCGCCTGATGTGGCCAGTTCCTTCATCCGCCGCCCGACCAGAGAGCACGCACCGGTGTTGCAATGGACCCCAAGGAGCTGGACCTGCCCGTCGGCCAGGGCCACGGTGTCGAAAGCCCCAGGGGTTCGGAGGCGGCGGACGATGCCGTTGGCGACCTCGGCCTCCGGCGAGATGATCACGTCGATCGGCAACTGGTCCGAGGCGTAGAGACCCTGCCAGATCGGCTCAAGATAGCCATGGTGACGGACGCGGGCGATGCGCCGGCGGACGTTGAAGAGAGAGTAGGCCACCTGACACGCGACCATGTTGACCTCGTCGGAACGGGTCACCGCGATGAGCATGTCGGCATCCCGCGC
>JALYFY010000150.1 GCA_030777385.1 Pseudomonadota bacterium
GGTCTCAATGGCACCCGCGCCATTTCCCTTCGCCTTCGGCCACCTGCCTTTCGGCAGCCCTGGCGCTTTGGTGGGGTTCAGACTCCGACGCTCGCGATCCTGGCGGACCTCGAGAAGCGCATCCGTGACTTCATCCCGCAAGACTATTTCAAGATTGCTCTAGCTGTTGTGACAGATAGCGGAGCCGAGATCACCCTCTGGCACGCTCCAAAGGACAAGATCCTCGACAGGCAGAGGGCCGAGACGATTCAGCGGGCAGCCGCCTCCTGGTCAGGACCGCTTGGTGTCGAGCAGAAGGATGTGCGTCGATCGCCCCCTCGCCTGTTCTCCAAGGACACTCTCGCCCGACGCTGCGCCAAGCGCTTCGGCTGGGATCCGCAGCATACGGCCAAACTGGCCCAGGAGCTCTACGACCAGGGATACCTGACCTATCCTCGCACCGAGTCCGAACACCTACCGGAGAGCCAGACCGGCGATGCGAGCACAGTGATCGGTAGCGTCGTCGCGGTCTTAACCGATCTCGCGGGTCTTGTGCCAGCCGCTGGCGATCTCGTGTTCCGCAAGGGCAACAAGGGCCATTACGTCAAGGACCCGGGCGAGCACCACGCCATCGTGCCTTTGCGCAAGGTGCCGCAGCTAGGGAGTATCAGCGGGGATCAGCTGAGTCTGTGGGAGTTGATCGCCAAGAGTTTCCTGGCAGCCCACCTGCCGGATGGTATCGATGCTCGGACCACCGTCGCTGTGCAAATTGCGACGTCACTCGGCCCAACGCGGTTTTCCGTCAGCGGCAGCGTGATCAAGTCGCCGGGCTGGCGTGCTGTCTATGGAGCCGAGGCCGACGAGGAGAACGAGGCTGTTCCCGGCAAGGCCAAGCCGCACGAGGAGCCGACTACTGGACGCCTACCTGCCGTCCGGAACAACGAACCTGGGAAAGCGACCGACGCTCGGATCGAAACAGCTAAAACCGAGCCACCACGTCGGATCACGCGCGGCGAGTTGCCGGTGGTCATGGGACACCTCGTTGATCAGGTGGAAGATCCCGCCCTTAAGACGGCTCTGGAGAACCCCGCGAACCCAAACGAGCCTAAGGGCCTCGGGACTGCCGCAACCCGCGACACGATCCTGCCGAAGCTGCAGAAGAGTCAATATGTCGAGTTACTGAAGGGCAAAGATCCGCCAATCCAGGTGACGGAGGTTGGTCTCGCATTCATCGCTGCTGTTCGTTGTGTATTTCCCGCTTATGGCGACCCAGTTGGCCGGGCAATGTTCGAGGCTGATCTTGCTGAGATCGGGCGCGCAGCCACACGCGCAGAGGCGGCCCGCCGCGCGGCAGCCTACCAGGAGCGAACCCGCAGCCGTGTCAGAGAGCTGATCACGACGATTGGACAGTCGGGCGCTGTTGCTCTCGATCCGGCATATCTCCCACCGCCCTCCGCAGCGGATGGGAAGCCCCCAACAAAGGCGATGATTGCTTTTGCGACATCGATTGCCGCTCAGCGTGGCTTGAAACTGCCCCGAGGGCTCAAAACCAATAGTGCAATCTGCCGGACCTTCCTGGACCAGCATGCACCACAACGATCGTCCGGACCGGCAGGGGCAGCCCCACAGATGGGCCCGCGTCCTCCGAGTGAGGCAATGGCGCGCTATGCTCGGTCCCTGGCTGAACAGAAAGGGATTGAGTGTCCACCAGCAGTGCTAGCCGATTTTGCTGCTTGCCGAACTTTTCTCGACGAGCACTCAGCAAAAGCGCAGCGTCCTCAAGAAAAAGACCGCACTGTCACTCCAAAAGGCCACCGTCGAGCCGCCCGGGCGGGCAACAGCAATAATGGACCGAAGCGCGTGTCTGCGTCCGTAAAAAGGCCGACAGAGGCAAAAGCCAAGGCGCCACGTCAGCACTCAAGATCGCGCACTGTAGCTTCCGGCAAAGACGAATAGCGGAAGCGCCAGCCCCGAGGAGCCGACGCCGAGGTGAGTTCTGGCCTGACTACGGCGTCGGCCAGGGCATAGCCGCGTTCACCGTTGAGACGGGGCCGACACCCTTGTGGACGAACTTCTGCAGGCGCTTACCCGTATAAGTCTCAGTTGTGTAGATGTTCCCCTTAGAGTCGACAGCGATGGAGTGCACGCCGAGGAACATGCCGGGCTGACGACCGCCATAGCCGAAATTGTAGAGCTCCTCCATGGTCTGACGGTTGAATACGCGCACATGCTCGTTCACACCATCAGCAACGTAGAGGAAACGCTGCTCGGGATCATGGGAGAAATCAATGTCCCACACTGAGCCATCGGCCAGGGTTTGCGTGGCGACGAACACCTCTTTGACGAACGTCCCATCGGTGCGGAAGATCTGGATACGATCATTTGCACGATCGCAGACATAGACGTGACCGTCGTTCGATACATTGGAGCAGTGGACGGGATTGGCGAACTGCTGGGCGACAGGAGCTGCCGGGTTGTAGGGTGGCAGGACCTCGTCGGTCGGCGGCTTGCCGTAGGCGCCCCAGTAGCGCTTGATCTTGCCCGTATCCATGTCGACCACGGCCACACGGTGGTTGAGATAGCCATCCGAGAGGTAGGCCTCGTTGGCATTCTCAACGAGATCGATCTTAGCGACCCGGCCGAAACTCTCCTGATCATGGCTGTTGGCTTGATAAGTCGGCGCGGCCGCCGTGGCAGGGGTGGCAGCGCCGGCAGCAGGAGCCGCCCCAGCAGAAGGAGCGGCGCTTCCCGCGACAGGACTCGCTGCGCTCGCGGCGGGAACACCGCCACTCGGCGCCACGCCGGCATATCCGGCCATTGGATCCGAGGCCGCAGCCGCGGCCTTAGCCTGGCGAGCACCAGCCCGGCCCCACTGCGCGACGAACTTGCCGTCGCGGGTGAATTTCAGGACGTGCGCATCGCCGGCGCCGTTGCCGCCGATATAAACAAAGCCTTCCGCATCGACCGCGATGCCGTGGTTGGACGACGGCCACTCATACTCTCTCGTCGGAGAGGGGCCGCCCCAGGCATTCACGAGATTGCCCGCCTGGTCGAACTCCATGATCGGCGGCGATGGATTGCAGCATTCCCCAACACGCTGGCCGGCGCGGGTGCCAGTAATCGGAACGGCCAGTTCCGTATTGTCCAGATTGGCCGGGTCCGAGCCACGGTGGACGATCCAGATATGGTCACGCGAGTCGACCGCCACGCCAATCGCCTGGCCGAGCACCCAGTTGTTGGGCATGGGCTTTGGCCAGAATGGATCGACCTCAAAGCGCGGGGCCTCCTTGCCTTGCGCAATTGCCTTCTTCAGCAGGAGCTGGCTCGTGCCGAGCGCCGCCATCACTGCCAGGAAACTTACACCGACAAACGCCCTGCGGCTCCAGAAGAGCTGTCTCATTCTGTTTCCTCCCGGCCCCCGCCGGGCAGCTTGGCGCCGCTCTTGTCAATAAATCGAAATGTATCCAAGCTGGGCTCTGCTGTCGAGAACCATTGAGAATCATGGCGCCCTTTCGGATCGTCTTTGCATTCATCATCGCAGCCGCCCTGCTGATTGGCTGGCCCATGCGCACCTCAGCCCATGAGGTGCCAAACGAGGTCACGGTTCTGGCCTTCCTGAAGCCGGAGGGCAGGACACTGACCTTCCTGGTGCGGGCACCGATGGATTCGCTGCGCGACATCGATGTGCCGCTAAAGCCCAACGGATTCCTGGACCTGTCACGGATCGACGCGCCGCTGCAGCACGCCGCCCAGATCTGGATCCGTGATTTCGTTGAAATCTACGAGAACGGCGCCTTGCTGGGGAAACCCCAGCTCGTGGGCACGCGGGTGTCGCTGGCCTCCGACCGCTCCTTCGCGAGCTATGACCAAGCGCTGGCCCACATCCGAAGCGGTCCGTTACCAGCTGACATGGAGATCTATTGGAAACAGGGTCTGCTGGACGTCGCTTATGAATACACGATCGAGTCGGACCGATCAGATTTCGCCATCCGGCCGGGACTGACCCGTCTTGGGCTCCAGGTCAACATCATGATGCGCTTCCTGGCGCCTGACACCCCGGAGCGGGTATTCAACGTTCACGCCGATGTCGGCATCGTGCATCTCGATCCGAGCTGGCTGCAGGCGTTTCTGCTTTTTGCGCAGGACGGCTTCCTCCACATCCTGGAGGGCATCGACCATCTTCTCTTCTTGCTCGCCTTGGTCATCCCATTCCGACGTTTCCGCCCGCTCGCCATCGTGGTGACTGCCTTTACGATCGCCCACTCGATCACGCTGATTGCTTCAGCCTATGGGTTGGCGCCAGATGCCTTATGGTTTACGCCATTGATCGAAACGCTAGTGGCGGTCTCGATTCTCTATATGGCGCTGGAGAACATCGTTGGACCTAGCACAGAGAGGCGCTGGTTCGTCGCCTTCGCATTTGGCCTCGTGCATGGTTTCGCCTTCTCGTTCCTGCTTAGCGAACGCCTGCAATTTGCCGGCTCGCACCTGATCGCCTCGCTGTTGGCGTTCAATGTCGGTGTGGAGGTCGGCCAGCTGGTTGTGCTGGCGGTGGCGGTTCCGGCGCTTGGTCTCTTGTTCAAGTATGTGGTGCCCGAAAGGATCGGCACGATTATCCTGTCAGCACTGGTGGCGCATACGGCCTGGCACTGGATGACGGAGCGCGGCGCCGAACTCGCGCAACATCCCTGGCCAGTGATTGACGCCGCGGCGCTCTCGACCGCGCTCTGGTGGGCGATAGCCGCGGTCGCCCTGGCGGCTATGCTCTGGCTGTTCTCTGGCCCGGTGCGGGGGTGGCAGTCGCCCCGTGACGGGGAAGGTGATCGGGCCACCCGGACCCGTGCTACATAGTCCTCTGTGTGATGCCGCGCATAGCCCCAGCCGGCCTGCTCGCTCAGAGGCTCGACCTTGCCTATTGCGCCAACGACATCTCTTGTCCCTTTCAATCCATCTGGGTCTCTTTCGAGCGCCTGCTCCTCCGAGCATGCAACACAGTCTCTCTGCACAACATTGCTTGAAGACTGGATTGGGCGCTTGACAGGCAGAAGCACTGGCCAAAGATTCGCTTGATGGCCCCGCGCGGCTCTCATCTATGGCACCGTTATGAAGATCGACATTGATCAGCTAACCGAGGCCGAGCTTTTCGATCCCAACCACCGCATCGTCGAGCGCCTGCGCTTTCTCGACCAAATGCGCGCTCATGTGGAGATGCTGGAGTTCAAGATTGGGGACCGCGTCACCTTCCAACCTCCCGGTCACGGTCAACTCAAGGGTATGCTGACGCGCTACAACAAGAAGACCGTGTCGGTGATCTCCGACACCGGGCAGAGATGGAACGCCTCGCCCGCCGTTCTCAGCAGGGTCAAGCCCGCCAAAGGCACCAACACGGCTGGAGCCAACGTGGTCCTGCTGAACAAGCGCTGACGCGATTATTTCCTAGGGCGCGGTTGGACGCAGAAAGGTTCGGCCGGCTCCATAGCCGACCGCCTTCGTCATGCCAGGATCCGCGGAGCTGTTCTAAGGGACGAGAAACGTTCAACGACCTAGTCTCACCGCCGGCATAGTGCAGCGCGCCTCACTCGATCAAAATTACTGTGTCGTGGATCTAGGAGCATTCTTATCTCGGCTCTCTTCTTGAAGCGCTCAACTTAACGCCTGTCCATCCAATCTTCACCTATGCGATGCCTATAGAAAGGTCGCGGCACAAACGAAGAAGCCCTGGATCGCTCCAGGGCTTCTTCGTTGTCGTGTTGTGCGCGGACTTAGAAGTCCATACCACCCATGCCGCCGCCCATTCCGCCACCGGGCATGGCTGGAGCAGATTCCTTCTTCGGAGCCTC
>JALYFY010000151.1 GCA_030777385.1 Pseudomonadota bacterium
CTAATCTGGCGTTAGACGTTCTACCAATCATCCGGAGCAGGTCCATCGGCGCTGGCCGCATGTCCTGCTGCTGATTTCCTCCGGCTATGCCCGACCGCACCCCGACGAGGTACCGGACCACGGGCACTTTGTGCCGAAGCACTACATAGGGGCCACTCTCGTGCGGCACATCGACGAGATGATGCATATACCGCCGCTGTAAGCGTGGTGAAAAGGCCAATCGGTCGGGGTGCGCCGTTCCCGACCGCTCGACGGCTCAGGACGATGGCAATTCCCATCCTCTGCCGTTGCCGAAGTCGCGGTGACGTGCATGGCCCATGAAGGGTGGAGCTGATCGTGCCTGGGAATGCCTGGTGTTGTCCTACTGGCAGATGCGGTAACGGTCGCTCGATCCATGCTGCTGGATGTCGACGTGAAGATGATCGGCATGGGCCGCGTCAGATCCCGGTCCCAGGATGGTGGTGAACCAGCCGCAGGCGGCGGTGCGCAGGGCAGCAAGGGCCGGGTTGGGAGGAGCATCGGGTTCTGGTTTGATGCGCAGGGTTGTCCCATTGGCAAGCTCGAAGCCCGCGATGTCGATGGCCAGCCCTTCGGCATGGGCCGACAGCTTGCCTGTCGCAGCCCGGTTGCGGTTGCGGCACTCGAACCCTGGTCCGGTGCGGACGCTCTTCAACTCGGTGTTCGTGCTTCCGGCGATCAGGGGTGCCACCAGATCCCCCAGCCAGTGACCGAAGCCATCGGCGAAGCGGCAGGCGAGGATGGGCTGGTCCCCGAGGCGAACCATGGCACCTGGCCGCGACCGTACTGGAACGGCCTTCAGCCTCACGGGCACCTCGATGCGGCAGAGATCGTTCGGGGCGGACGGATGCTCGGCGGCTTCGACATCGAACCCGGCGGCCCTGAGTCGGGTCAGACACGGATCGGGTTCCGCCACGAGGTGGGTCGGATCATTCTCCCCTGGCGTCGACGGCAGGGGCTCGGTTGGGGGTGCAGGCGGAGGTGAGGTCGGCGGCGCATCGCCGGGCCGAGGCGGCGGCAGGGGCGGGATCGGCTGCGCCATGCCCGCATCGGTCATGAGGAAAAGGATAGCCGCAAACATCGGTCCAGAGCGCATGCTGAATCTCGCCTAATGACCGGGGCCAACGCAACGGCCGCGCTTCCGGTTCGTTCATCGGTCCCTGCGCCTATGGCTCGACGGCGCCGGTGACCGTCTGGCCGAGGTTCTCCACATGGCCCTGGAGGTTCTCCCGCGTCCGGGGATCGACAACCGCCACCGGCGCAGAGATCACCAGACCCGCCGCGGTTCCAACGGCAGTAGCCGCACCTGCGGTTACCTGGACGATACGGTCGCCTAGCCCAACCCGGGAGTCGGTCACGGTCTGGCCTTCCGCAAGGCGCTTGCCGATGAGCTGGACGACCTCTGGGCTTTGGGCGAACTTGCCGTGATTGAGAGCATCTCCGGCTTTGAGCTTGGTGAGATCCAGGACCGTGACGTTGGCCTGTTCAAGCTGCGTCCTGAAGGGCTCCTGATCGGGATTGATCGCTCCCAGGCGAGCCTCACTGCCCCACACCCGCCGGGAGACGGCCAGCGCCCGGTCATCCTGCGAGACGAACAGGGTGAAGGCGGGACGGTTCGCCCTTGGTCCCATGTCGACGATGGCCTCCCGGGCCAGATCGACATCGACATCGGGGGCAGCCAGCAGGACGTTGCGGATCTTCGGCGTCACCCTGCTGTCCCGAATGGCGATCTGGCGCAGGGTCTCCAGCGCGAGTGAGTTGCCCATGGAATGAGCCAGGATCGAGATCTCACCGACGGCCGGATTGCGGGAGATCGCCTTCAGCAGGCTCTCCAGGGCATTGCGGGAATAGGCCGTGCTCTCCCGGTCATAGCCATAGGCGAGCACGCTGCCGCGTGAGGGCCAGGTGAACAGGATTGGCACCACCTGAGCGTTCGAGTCATGCACGATCTGCGCGAAGCGAAATACGGCATCGTCGAAGCGGTTGTTGAAGCCGTGGATGAAGACCAGCACCTGCCGCCTGGGAACGGTCCGCAGGGTGCGGTAGAACCAGGCGAGCGCCTGGTTGCGGTCGATCACGTCGGCTTTCAGCGTCACGAACTCCGTGGCGGGATTGCCGGGCACCTGTCGCGGCCACTGGACCTCGCCGATCTGCCGGGCGCTCGAGGGCGGGATCGAGACCGTGATGTTGGCGAAGGCCGGAGCCGATCCGCGGTCGCCCGAGAACATCTCCGCCGGATCGGCCTGCTTGCGCGTGGTGGCGACCAGCATGTCGACTTGGCTCGCGCCAGGAACCGTCCCACTCACCGGGACCATCACGCCCCGCAGGCTGACACAGGCACCAAGACCTGACCCTAGCATCAGCGTCAACGGCAGGCACAGGGCACGAACCCGGAAGGCTCTTCTCGCTTCTGAGGGTAACATCGAAGATCCTTTATCCAGGCTGGCGGGACGGCGAGCTGACCGAGTACAGGCACTCCTGCCGATCACTCGGGCACGGGCGGCGGCTTGACGAGCTTGAGAGCCTGCTGGGCTGCCACCGGTCCGGTGTCCTCGTGGCCGGCCACCTGGACGGTGGGGACGGCAAACCGGATGCCGTTCTCGTCAAAGGCTTTCTTGATCAGGGCCAGGGCCCGGCGTCGGATGACGAACTGCTCGCCGGGTTTGGTCGTCATCTTGAGGCGGATCTGGATGCCGTAGTCGCCGAACTGCTCGACGCCCTGCATCTTGAGCGGCTCGATGATGTGCGGTGCGAATTCCGGATCCTCAGCGAGATCCTTGCCGATCTGCTTGATGAGCTTCTTGGCCTTGTCGAAATCGGAGTCGTAGGCCACGCCAACGGTCAGCTTGTCGATCACCCAGTCGCGGCTCATGTTCTGGACAGCCCCGAGCACGCCGAACGGCACCGTGTAGATCGGTCCACGGTGATGGCGCAGATTCACTGACCGGAACCCGAACGACTCCACCGTCCCCTTGTAGCTGCCGCTGGTGATGTATTCGCCGACCCGGAAGGCGTCGTCGAGCAGGTAGAAGATGCCGCTGATGACATCCTTGACGAGGGTCTGCGATCCGAAGCCGACGGCGACGCCCACGATGCCGGCACCGGCGATCAGCGGCCCGATCTCCACCCCAAGCGCCGACAGGGCCATCATCACGGCGACGACCGCCAGCACGACGAAGATCACGTTGCGGAAGATCGGCAGCAGCGTCCGGAGCCGCGCCTGCCGGACCGCCGCCTCGGTCCCCGGCGGCGACAAGGCCTCGACCTGATTGAGCTGCCGGTCGATCAGCGACTTCACCACCTGCCAGATCAGGTCGGCGACGAGCAGGATCACGACGCCGCTCAGCGAGCCACGCAGGAGACGGGTCAGCAGGGTGTCGCGACCGGACATCTCGACAAGATCGATGTTCCAGGCGTGCGCGAGCAGAAGCGCGGCGCCGGCGATCAGGACAGTCCTGAGGCCGCGATCCAGGAAGACCGCCGTCAGGCCCGGCGCCGAGGGAGCTTCGGCTCCTGCGGCAGGACGCGAGACATGATGGCTCGCCATCCGGGCTATCTTCATTGCCCCGGGCAGGAGGAGGGCGACCGCCAGGAGCCAGAACAGGCGCATGGCCCCCACGACCCAGAATCCCCAGAGCAACACCAGGCAAAGGGACAGAAGCCAGGGGGCAATCCTGTGACGGGCGGGGTGCCCCATCGAGTCCGGAAGGGCATCCGCTGCGCGAGGACGGGTCCAAACGACATTCAGGGCGATGGCGAGCAGCCCGAGCCCGAAGGCATAGGCCACGAGCTCACGAGCCTCCAGTGAGAAACCCAATGCGCTGAGGACATCGAGCGTGGCCCACCCGAAGGCGAGCCACCCGACGAAGAGCGCCATGCGCCGATACCAGAACCGGGCGGCGTCAGCGGATACCGGAATGACGCGGAAACGCTCGTCATCCTGCTGCCCGCCGCTGTCCGGCGCCAGGAGGAACCGCCCCAGGACCAGCGCCAGGCGCAGGATCACGGCCGCGACCAAGTAGACGAGCACGACCTGCCGCAGGAGCGGCGGCCAGTTGAAGGCCAGGAAGGCGCCGATGCTGCCGAGCCCGAAGATCGCCACCTCGCCGAGGCCGAAGGCGAAACGCAGGCCGATGGCGCGCATCCGCTCGGACACCGTTTCCATGGGCAGGGCAACGATCCGCTGCTGCGGGCGGGTTGTGCCCCTCCTGAAGAGCCATTCGGTTCCGGCGCCCAGGGCAACGAACCCCAGGACGAGGATCAGCACGGCGACAGGGCGGCGGCCGCGCAATTCGGCGAGCAGGCGATCCGCGGCGCTGCGAAACTCGTCCGGCAGGCGCGGCGCAGCCGCCGCGAGGGCGGCGAGATGTTCCCGCATGCCGGCGGTCCGGGCCGCCATCATCTCGGACCCGGTCATTTCGGCGGCCGGCTGCGGTGGTCCTGCAAGCGGCGGCGCCGGCTGCTGTTGCTGGTCGATCCAGCCGCGCACGGCTGGATCCTGCAGGAGGTTCAGG
>JALYFY010000152.1 GCA_030777385.1 Pseudomonadota bacterium
GACATGGTGCGCATCTGCGACGGGCGCATGAGCGGCACCCATTACGGCACCTGCATCCTGCACGTGGCTCCCGAGGCTGCGGTCGGCGGCCCGCTGGCCCTGCTCAAGACAGGCGACCTGGTGGAGCTCGATGTCGAGGCGGGTCGTCTCGACATGCGGGTCGACGAGCTGGAGATCGCACGCCGCCGGGCCGAGTGGAAGCCCACCGCGCCGCTCTATCAGCGCTCCTTCGCCGCGCTCTATCAGCGCCACGTCTCGCAAGCCGACGAGGGCTGCGACTTCGACTTCCTGAGCTCTCCCGGCTCCGTCTCCGAGCCCTCCATCTTCTGAGGACGCCATGATCGACATCGAGAATCGCTTCAAGCGCTGGCTGAAAGGCGAAGGGCCGCGTCCGCCGCTGGGAACCTGGCTTATGGCGGCATCCCCGGCCACGGCCGAGGCCATGGGTTATACGGGCTTCGACTTTCTCGTGGTCGACATGGAGCATGTGCCGATCGAGATTTCCGATCTGGCCCAGATCCTGCGCGCCATCGGCTGCACCCCGGCGGATGCGGTGGTGCGGCTGGCCTGGAACGATCAGGTGCTCGTGAAGCGCGCCCTCGACGCCGGCGCACAGACGATCATGCTGCCCTTCGTGCAGAACGCCGAGGAAGCGAGGCAGGCGGTGTCCTTCGCCAAGTACCCACCGCACGGCGTGCGCGGGGTCGCGGCCGTCCATCGCGGCTCGCGCTTCGGCCGCGCAAACGATTACCTCAAGCGGGCCAATGACGAGGTTGCGGTCATCGTCCAGCTGGAGACGCCGGAAGCTATCGAGCGCCTTCCAGAAATTGCAGCGGTGCCGGGTGTGGACGCTCTCTTTGTCGGGCCGGGCGACCTCTCGGCCGCCATGGGGCACATCGGCAACATCGCTCACCCCGACGTGCAGGCCCTGATCGAGAAGGCCGCCCAGGCTTCCCATGCTGCAGGAAAGCCTGTCGGCATCGTCGGACCCAACCCGGACATGGTGCGCCGCTTCATCGGTTACGGCTACGACTTCGCGGCGATTGCATCCGACATCGCCATGATGACCGGCCGGGCCTCGGACTGGCTCGGCGTCATGCGCGAGCAACCTGCTGCGGCAGCCTCTCCCACCGCCGCATATTGAGGGCGGCATGAGCGAGCCTTTGACCCTCACGCTCAGCAAGGGTGATCTTACCCTTGCCGTGGCGCCGTCCATCGGCGGCGCCATCGCGGGTTTTTGGCGCAACGGTCTTGCCCTCATGCGTGAGACGCCGGAGCAGGCCCTGCGGGATGGGCTGGTTCGCCTGACCAGCAGCTACCCTTTGATTCCCTATTCCAACAGGATTGCGCAGGGACGCTTCTCGTTCGAAGAAACCGATCATCGTCTCGCGCTCAATTTCGGTGATCATCCCCACTCCATTCACGGCAATGCATGGCAGAAGCCTTGGACGATTGCGGATGCGACTGATGCACGGTGCTGCTTGGTTCTGCAGCATCATCCCCTTGGCGACGAGATGGGCTGGCCGTTCGCCTACCGGGCCGAGCAGCACTTCGAACTTGATGCCGAGGGTCTGACGCTGACGCTCGTGCTCAAGAACGAAGACCAGCGTGCCATGCCGGCGGGTCTCGGCCTGCATCCCTTCTTCCCGAAGCGTCCCGGCATCCGCCTGCAGTTTGCGGCCGAGGGCGTCTATCTCAACGGCGAGGATTCCCTCCCCACCGAGAGCGTTCCGGTTCCGGACGATTGGAATTACCGAGCGATGCGCGACCTAGGCGAGCCGCGCGTCGACAACTGCTTCAAAGGCTGGAGCGGCACTGCCCAGATCCTGTTTGGGCCGGAAAAGATTGCACTTCGCCTTCAGGCCGATCCCCTCTTCGGACATCTCGTGGTCTATGTTCCGGCCGGGCGGGACTTCTTCGCGGTCGAGCCCGTCAGCCACATGAACAACGCCATCAACCGCCCGGATATTGCCGATCATGGGCTGCGGGTTCTGCTTCCCGGCGAGCGTCTCACGGCAAAAGTGCGCTTTCAGGTGGAGAGCCTCCCATGAGCTTCGATCTCGCGCTCGACCTGCGGGCGGAACTCGGCGAATGCCCGCAATGGTCCGCCGAGGAGCAGGCTCTCTACTTCGTCGACATCAAAGGCCGGGCGCTTCACCGCTACAAGCCTGCAACGGGCGAGCACGTCGCCATGGCGATGCCCGAGGAAATCGGGTGCTTCGGATTTAGAAAGAACGGCGGCTTCATCGCGGGCTTTCGCTCAGGCATCTGGCTTCTCGACCCAAGCGGAAACCGGGAGGCGAAGCTTGCCGATAATCCCGAGGATCAGCGGACGAGCCGCTTCAACGACGGGCGCGTCGATCCCGCGGGACGCTTCCTTGCGGGCACCATCGACGAGCCGAAAGACGGAGGAAATGCGCACCTCTACCGCTATGACCGGCGCGGGTTGGTTGCGCTTGCAGGCGGGCTGCTGACCTCCAATGGCGTTGCCTTCTCGCCGGATGGACGGACGCTCTATCACTCGGATACACCCACCTTCACGGTGTGGCGCTATGCCTATGATCCGTCGACCGGAGAGGCGACGGACAAGACCCTGTTCATGCGTCTCGAACCGACGGAAGACGACCGGGGCCGGCCGGATGGCGCAGCGGTGGATGCGCAGGGCGGCTATTGGACCGCTCTGTTCGAAGGCGGGCGTATCCAGCGCTATTCGCCTGAGGGCCGCCTGCTGGCGGAGTATCCCGTTCCGGCCCGATGCCCGACTATGGTAGCCTTCGGCGGGCACGATCTGAAAACCCTCTATGTCACATCTGCGCGCACAGGCCGCCCTGCGCAGGAGCTGGAAGCACTCCCGCATTCGGGCAGCCTGTTCTCCATGCCGGTCGATGTGCCGGGGCTGCCTGAATACCGTTTCGATCCTGCCATTTAGCGCTCGAGAAAATTGATGCCGTTCGACTATACAACCGTTCAATACCGCTCCCTCAAAGACCGTGCCGTGGTCGTCACGGGGGGAGCCTCCGGCATTGGCGAGGAGATCGTGAAGGCCTTCGTGGCGCAGGGCTCGCGCGTAGCCTTCATCGACATCAACCAGGACTTGGGCAAGGCCGTCGCTTCTGCGACCGGGGCTTCCTTCCATGCCTGCGACGTCACCGATATCTCGGCGCTTCGCGATGTGCTGGCTGGCATCGAAAGCAGCCAGGGAGTGGTCGATGTTCTCGTCAACAATGCCGGCAAGGATGACCGGCACGATCTGGCGGAGGTTGAGCCGGAATACTGGCGCCGAGCGCTCGCCCTCAATCTCGATCACCAGTTCTTTGCAACGCAGGCCCTATCCAAAGGCATGGCGCGGGCGGGGCAGGGATCCGTGATCATGCTGGGCTCCATCTCCTGGATGCGGGGGCGTCCCGGCATGGTGGGCTATACCACTGCGAAAGCCGCCATCAACGGCATGACGCGTACGCTCGCCCGTGAGCTTGGGCCTGCGGGCATCCGCGTCAACTGCATCGTGCCGGGTGCGATCCTCACCGAGCGTCAGGAGAAGCTCTGGCTGACCCCGGAGCTGAACCAGCAGTTTCTCGATCTTCAGGCATTGAAGTTTCGGCTGGATGCCAGCCATGTGGCCAGAATGGCGCTCTTCCTAGGATCCGATGAAAGCGGCGGCTGCACGGGCGCCAACTTTATCGTCGACGCCGGCCTGACCCAGAATTGAGGGCTTTTGCCATGAAGATCCAGACAACCTCCGATGGCTTCGACCTCGTTCTCGATGGCAGGCTCATCCTGCGTCACCGCAGCGACAATCCTTGCCTGTTCGTCGGTCATGGCGAAGCACGGATGGACATGTACCGCGGCAACTTCGAGATCGAAGACTATGTGACCGAACGGACGCCGCTCGGTCATGCGGTCGTGTCCGGCTCCCAGATCGCGTTTTCCGCGGCTCCCGGGCAGCCTGTGCGGCTGACGCTCGACGTATCCGGTAGCGACCGAGATGGAATTGTCGCTTTCAGCGAAGCTGACGGCGCGATCAACCGTATCTGGCTGCGCATTGCGGCCGAGACAGGCGAGCACGTCTGGGGCGGCGGCGAGCAGATGTCGTATTTCGACATGCGCGGACGCCGCTTCCCGCTCTGGACCTCGGAGCCGGGTGTTGGGCGCGACAAAACTACGGAGATAACCTTCAAGGCGGATGTCACCGGCAAGTCGGGCGGCGATTACTGGAACACCAACTACCCCCAGCCCACCTACCTTTCCTCCCGCCGCTACGCGCTGCATGTGGAGACCACAGCCTATTCGGCTTTTGACTTCCGGCAGGACGCCTTCCACGAAATCGAGATCTGGGCTGTGCCGGAGCGAATCGAACTCACCGCGCGTCCGAATTTCATGGCGCTGGTGGAGGCTATGTCCGAGCGCTTCGGCCGCCAGCCGCCGCTGCCTGAATGGGTTTACGGCGGGGCGATCCTCGGCCTGAAGGATGGCGCAAGGTCTTTCGAGCGTCTCGAGAGCATCGTCGCTGCGGGAGCCAAGGTGTCCGGCCTCTGGTGCGAAGATTGGGTGGGCCTGCGGCACACCTCTTTCGGCGCGCGGCTGTTCTGGGATTGGAAGGCGAATGAGGATCGTTATCCAGCCCTGCGTCAGCGCATGGCCGAGCTGGAAGACCGAGGCATCCGCTTCCTCGGCTATGTGAATCCTTACATCGCCGCCGACGGTTCCCTGTTTCATGAAGCTGACGCTGCGGGCTACTTTGCCAAGGACGGCGCGGGCAAAACCGCGCTCGTGGATTTCGGCGAGTTCGACTGCGGCGTCGTCGACTTCACCAATCCGGCGGCGGCTGAGTGGTTCGCCGAACGCGTGATCGGCCAGAACATGCTCGATTTCGGCCTATCCGGCTGGATGGCGGATTTCGGGGAGTACTTGCCGATCGACGTGCATCTTGCCAACGGCATCGACGCCAAGCTGATGCACAATGCCTGGCCCACACTCTGGGCCGAGGTGAATGCCCGCGCCGTCGAGAGCCGCGGAAAGACCGGCGATATCTTGTTCTTCATGCGGGCTGGGTTCACGGGCGTCCAGAAGCATTGTCCGCTGCTCTGGGCGGGCGACCAATCGGTCGACTTCACCCGTCACGATGGACTCGTCACGGTGATTTCGGGAGCGCTCTCGTCGGGCCTTCTGGGCAATGCCTACCATCACTCGGATATCGGCGGCTACACGAGCCTCTTCGGCAACGTCCGAACGGCAGAACTCATCATGCGTTGGTCCGAGATGGCGGCATTCACGCCGGTCATGCGCTCCCATGAAGGCAACCGCCCGCGCGACAACCTGCAGATCGATCAAGATCCTGAGGTTCTGTCGCACTTCGCGCGCATGACCCAGGTCTATGTGCATCTCGTGCCTTATCTGAAATCCCTCGTGGACGACGCTTCCACCCGTGGGCTTCCGGTGCAGCGGCCTCTCTTCCTTCACTTCGAGGAGGATGCCCGTACCTATGCGATCCAGGATGCGTATCTTTACGGCCCAGACCTTCTCGTCGCGCCCGTATGGCAGGCAGGGAAAGCCGAATGGACCACCTATCTACCGGAGGGAGCCGATTGGGCTCATGTGTGGTCCGGCCGCAGGTTTGCCGGCGGTCAGGAGGTGACGGTTGAATCACCCCTCGGCCAGCCGCCGGTATTCTCCCGCGATGGATCCCGGTTTGCGGAATTATTCTCCGGCCTGAGGATGCTCTGAGGCATGACGCCCGCGGAACTCATCGGCTTTCTCGTGCTGACGGGTGCCGCCGCCTATGCTCAGACCCTGACCGGCTTTGCTTTCGGGCTCATCACCATGGGAGGTGTGGGCCTCACCGGGCTTCTGTCGCTTCCGGATGCCGCCATGATCGTCAGCGTGCTGACCCTGGTCAACGCCACGCAGATGCTCCTGAAGGGCTGGCGCGACGTAGCCTGGCGTGAGTTCGGCCTTGTCATGGCGGCCAGCATTCCGATGCTGTTCGTTGGGTATTGGCTGCTCGAATGGCTTGCAGGAACTCAGGCCGATCTCCTGCGCCTCATTCTCGGGCTGGTGATCGTCGTGTCCAGCCTGCAGCTTGCGCGCAAGCCTGAGCCATTGGGTCGGCAGTCGGGCGATGGATCGTTCCTGTTCTTCGGCTCGATAGCAGGCATGATGGGCGGGATGTTCTCGACCGCAGGGCCGCCGCTCGTCTATCACTTCTACCGCCAGCCCATGTCGCAGCCAAAGGTGCGCGAGACCCTGGTGACGGTATTTGCCCTCAATGCCGTCTTCCGCATCGGCCTCGTGGGCTTCTCCGGCGATCTTCCCTCCGGCTCCAATCTGACCGGTCTCTTCGCCATTCCGGTTGTGATGGGCGCAACTTATATGGCCCGCCGCTGGCCGCCGCCGGTCTCGCCAGCCACGATGCGGCGCATCGTCTTCATCCTGCTGTTTCTGTCAGGCGTGTCGCTGGGCGCGCCTGCCGTTATGCACCTTCTTGGAGTCTAAGGGGCTATTCTATCCCAGGCTGTCTGGCTTGTGGCGCCATGACTCACATCTCGCTGAAGTGTTGAAGCATGCGGCCGGCGTCCGGTTCTCGGCCTGTAAAGAGGCGGAACGCGCCGACAGCCTGGAAGACGGCCATGCCGCCGCCCGACATGGTGCGGCAGCCGCGGGCTCGAGCTTGGCGCAGCAGTTCCGTTTCCAGTGGGAAGTAGACGATGTCGGCAACCCAGAGATCGGAGCGCAGCGATTCCGAAGGCACCGCCATGCCAGGATATTTCGCCATTCCGAGCGGGGTCGTGTTCACCATGCCGTCGGCATCGGCCATCGTGAGTGCGAGATCGCCGCTTGTGGAAGCACGGGACGCGCCGAAGCGCTTGCGCAGATCCTCTACTAGCTGCTGAGCGCGGGCCTGGTCCGTATCGACGAGAACGACTTCGCCAACTCCAAGCGTCAGCAGGGCATGGGCAACGGCTGCTCCAGCGCCGCCCGCACCGAACTGAACGACCCGGTCACGGCGTACGTCGGGCAATTCGCGCTGGAAGCTCTCGGCAAAGCCCCACCAATCGGTGTTGTGCCCCACGCGCCGGCCATCCTTCAGAACGACGGTGTTCACAGCCCCGAGCGCAGCTGCGTCAGGCGACAACTCGTCGAGGAGCGGGATCACGGATTGCTTGCAGGGATGAGTGACGTTGAGACCGGCAAAGCCGAATTGCTGAGCGGCGTTGAGGATTGCCGGAAGAGCGCTTGCATTGAGGCCGAGCGTTTCAAGATCGATCAGCTTGTAGATGTAGCGCAAGCCCTGCTCGGCTCCCTCACGCTCGTGGAGGCTTGGCGTCCGGGAGGCCTGGATGCCGGTACCCACCAACCCGACGAGAACAGACGGGGAGGCCAACAGGGCGGAGGCTGTACTGGATTGAGGGCTTGCCTCAGCTGGATCGCGGCTTGTCATAGGTCAGGCGCTTGCCCGCGCGGCTGTCGAGTTGGCAATCATGGCAACCATGGACTGAACCGCAACCGGGTAGCCATTGGTGCCAAGGCCCGCAATAACTGCTGTCGCAACAGGAGAGACATAGGATCTATGGTAGATTGGTTCGCGTCGGTGGATGTTCGAGATGTGCAGCTCGATGATGGGGCCTGGAAACATCTTCAGGGCGTCCATGATCGCCATTGAGGTGAAGGTGAAGGCTGCAGGATTGATAATGATGCCGCTGCCCTCGTCGATGGCTTCGTGCACCCATTCGATGATCTCGTACTCCCGATTGGACTGCCGGAAGACGGTGGGATGACCGGAGGCGGCCTCCCGGCAAATTGTCTCGACTTCAGCCAAGGTCGTGCGGCCGTAGATCTCCGGCTCGCGGGTGCCAAGACGGTTGAGGTTGGGCCCGTTGAGAATATAGATCGGCTTGCTCATTGGAATCTGTCTCTGAAAGGGAGCAGGCTCATCCCTGGTAGCCGAAGAGGCGCGGCAGCCAGAGTACGGTTTCAGGCACGAAGGTCATGATCGCGAGCGCAACGATCATGGCAAAGAGGAATGGCAGCGAGTCACGGACGATGTCACGCAGGGGCTCGCCCGAAATATTCGCCATTATGAACAGGAGCAGCCCATAGGGCGGCGTGATCAGCCCGATCATGATGTTGACGACGACCACCACGCCGAAATGCACCAGATCGATGCCGAGAGCCTGCGCCGTCGGGATGAAAACCGGCACAACGATCAGCAGAATCGCCGTTCCCTCGAGCACGCAGCCCAGGAGCAGCAGCAGCACGTTGACGAAGATCATGAAGCCGACCGGCGAGAGGTTCCATCCTTCGAGCAGCGCTTTCACACCTTCCGGAATGTTCTCGACGGTAATGACATAATTGAACACGAGGGCGCCCGCGATCAGCATTCCGATGGAGGCGGTCGTCCGCGCACTGACGGCAAGGGCCTTGTAGAAATCGCGCCAGCTTACGCTGCGATAAAGGCCCGCCGAGATGAGGAGCGCATAACCTGCCGCGACAGCGGCCGCTTCAGTCGGTGTCATCACGCCGCTGTAGATGCCGCCGAGAAGGACGACCGGCATCATGAGGGAAGGGAAGGCCTCCCAGGTGATGCGCGGCAGCTTGCGCAAGGGCACCGGCTTCTCGACTGGAAAGTTCCTCCGGCGGGCGTTCGTCGCAACGATGATCATCTGGCTCAAGGCCATGAGAAGGCCCGGAACGACGCCCCCCAGGAAGAGAAAGCCGATAGAGGCATCGGACACCAGGGCATAGAGCACCATCGGAATAGATGGCGGGATGATCGGTCCGATCACCGAAGAGACGGCCGTCAGCGCAGCCGCATAGCTTCCGGGATACCGGCCGTCGCGGGTCATCATCGCCTGCATCATGCGGCCCGTGCCGGCGGCGTCGGCGATGGCCGAGCCGGACATGCCGGCGAAGATGATGCTCTGTAGGATGTTGACCTGGGCGAGGCCGCCGCGGAAGCGCCCTACCAGGGCATTGCAGAACGCCATGAGGCGGTCGGTCATGCTGCCGATGTTCATGAATTCGGCGGCCAGGATGAACAATGGCACGGAGAGGATGACGTAGTTGGAGTACATGCCGTTGAGCAGTTGCTCGGCGGCCGTTCCCATGTCCAGTCCCGCCAGGAGCAGGTACAGGATCGAGCCGGCGATCATTGAGTGGCCGATCGGCAGCCCCAGAAAGGCGAGGGCGGTGATCGCGACGAGCGAGAGTGAGAAGGGGCTAGTCAGGTTCATACGCCGGAGCTCGCTTTGGTGGGATCGAATTCATCCGGCGCCACGCCCCGCATGGCCTGCCATGCGATCCAGATGTAGCGGATGATGACGGCGATGGCGAAGACGATGTAGATCGAGAACAGCCAGTCGAACCTGATCTTGAGATAGCTTGTTCTTTCCACCTTCATGAAGGTGACGTAGTCGACGACAGCCGGGAGCGAAATGGTATAGAGCGCAATCAAAGCGAACGCGCTGATGAGCGCCATCACGCGGCG